>JAGGTS010000029.1 GCA_021163625.1 bacterium
CCTATAGCAAACTTGTTCTGCTCCAGGGTTCTGCTTCAGGGTCATTTTGAGATTTGAGATTTGAGATTCGGATTCTAGTCATTGGTCATTTTTTCGTCATTTGTCATTCGGGTTTCGTCATTTACAAACTATTTTGATTGTAATTTGTAATTTAGAATTTGCTTAGAGTTTAGAATTTAGGATTTAGGATTTCTACCAACGAGTCCGGGTCTCGTTGATAGTCCGTTGATATGTTGACTGTGCTTACCCTTGGTAAGCACAAGCCCAAGGGCAGAAAAATCACAAACTGGTTCCCAAAGATTTCTCTAAGCCTTCTTTTAAAGAAGGACGAATATTGACGAGCTCTTTAGCAAGCTCTTTTGCCTTATCTTTTTCTCGAGCATATATAGCAAACTGAATAGCGAGCTGGTAGTTGCTTACTTTCTTTGAATCTTTTTTTATCATCTTTGAAGCAATTTCAAGCCCGTTCTTTGCGATTTCTTTTGCCTTATTATTATCGCCAGCTTTCATAGCAAAAATGACAGCATCTTTGTAGTTTTGGAGGCCTGAAGGATTTTTTTCAATCCTTTTCAATACTAAATCAAGCGCTTTTTCTGCAAATTCTTTTGCTTTTTGCGGCTTTTTTGCATCCTTGGCAATTTGAATGGCCACATTGTATGAACCAATATACCCCGGTTCAAGGTCTATCGCCTTCTTGACAGAAGCAATAGCCTGATTGGCGTATTTTTCATAAAAATCTTTTTTATCCTCTTTTTCTGCCGCTCTGGCTTGATAAACTTTAAATTGGGCTAAAGACCAATATGCCTGCTGGTTTCTCGGGGAAAGGGCAATAGCCTTATTGAATGTTTCTTGGGCCAAAGGAGCTTTTGATTGGTCAAATATATAATACAAAGAATAAGCGCGAGCCATTTCAAGCAACGATTTATAATCTAATGGCCGCTGTTCTTCTGTTTTTTTAAGCTCGCTGATAACAAAATCAAGTTCTTTCTCGGCTTGGCCTTTCGGAAAATAATCAAAATTATTATTAATGGCCTTGTTGGTGCTGTCTGCAAAATAATATCTTATCTGGTATCTTCCTGCAGGAGACGCTTGAAGAGTTTCTTTATATAAAGAAATTCTTATTTCTGAATTTTTTTTCAAAACAGAGCTTGGGTTTTTGTTTTTTTCCTTGGCGAAATTTATTACCTCTTCGCTTGAAGGAACTGTCTGCATTGCTTTTATCACGAAACTGTCTGTTTTAAAAGGACAGACAACAAATTTGAAAAAACTTATCAAAAAAATGACAACAAGAAAAATGCCCAAAAACGGCCTTGTTTGCTTTGCAGAAGGACTGGACTCTCTCACTTCTTTGCTGTCTTTGCCTTTGTTGCTATCAGCTTCGATAAAAGCAACAAAGGCTAAAATAAGAATAAACATCATATAGCTTGAAACCATATCAAACACTGTAAGATTCTGGATAAAATAAGCTGACAAAATCGCAATTGGAATAGAAAACACAAAAAAATCAATTCTCTCTTTAAGATAATTTTTAAATAAGACAAAAAACACCGCCGCAAAGATAAAAAGATAAGATAAAAGTCCAATTATCCCTGTAGTGACAAGAGTGTCAACAATTATGTTATGCGCCCTGTCAAACCATACCTCTCCTCCGTAAGCTGGCAAAATAATCTTCGGGTTAAAATGTTTTATAAAAACTAAATTAAAATTTTCAGGGCCCCAACCAAGCAACGGCTTTTCTTTAAAACCTTCAAATCCTGCATTCCAAACAACAATTCTTGATTTTGTCGCAAATTTTGCAAATTCTTTCTGGACAATGCTATCTGGATAAAAAAGCGAAAATACGCCGGCGATAACTGCTATTATAGACAAAACCAAAAGAACCCTTCCTAACACTCTATAAATTTTTTTTCTTGCCTTAAAAGAGAGGTATAAAAGCAAAATCAGGGCCAGCCCGCCTAAAAACGAAAGAGTTGCCGCCCTTGCCTTGCTAAAAAAAGTTGCAAAAAAACAAAAAAAGGCATCTAAAGCAAAAAAGGCCTTCCAAAAACGATTTTCTTTTCTAAGGAATAGATATATAGCCAAAAAGGCGTTGAACATAAGGTATGTTCCCAAAAAAGATGTATTGCCAAGGGTTGCCCCGCCTCTATCCGAGATTTTTAAAAGAGGGATACCAGCCATTCCAAGAAATGCAACTATGCTTAAAGCAAAAGAAACAAAAGCTGAAACAGTAAAAATTTTATCCCATTCTTCTTTGTACTGAAAAACAGAATACAGCACCAGAAAAAAAGCAATAAGGTGCATCCACATTAAATCACCGGTCATCCTTTCAAATTTTGACCAGAAAGAATTTGCAAAATCAACGCCAAAAATTGAGCTAATAATTATAACAGCAAAAAAAGAAAATAAAGAAATTGAAACAAGGTTTAATTTCGGCCTGTATTTTGGAAAAACAACAATCAAATAAACCCAAAGAAAAAAAACAATTTCTACCACTCCCATAAAATAAAGACTTTTAGGCCCAACGAAAGGAAAAAAACATCTGCCGCTAATAATAAAAGGGGTAAGCAAAACTGCATAGACGCCAAACAAAACAATGTTTAGAAGAACACGTTCCAATAAAGTTTCGCGGGCAGCCGATACTGTGCCCGGAAAAAAAGAGTTTTTGCCTTCCTTGCCTAAGGCTATGGCCCTTTCTTTTTTTAGCCTTGATTTTTTGCCCATTTGTTTATCTTAATTTTAGCAAACTTTTATTAGTTTAGACAAAAAATAAAAAATAATCAAATATTGGAACAAATCCTGCCCCAATTAATAAGTTGTAAAAAAATATATCCTAGGATAGAATAAGTTAATATGACAGGAAAAATAAGGCAAACAATTCTTATTTTTGGAGATATTGCCATCGCATTTTTTTCTTTGTTTCTAACCCTCCATTTGAGGTACTGGCAAAATTTTACTTTTGATATTTTCAAGAAACACCTTTTTCCGTTTTCAATTGTATACATTATCTGGTTTATTATCCTTTACATTTTTAATTTTTACGACCTTAAATCAATTAGGTTTGAGCAGAACTTTTTGATAAAAATAGCAAATATCCTTTTATCCTGCCTGGTTGTTGGGATGGCTTTTTTCTACTTGGTGCCCAGTTTCGGGATTACCCCAAAAACGAACCTTCTATTAAATACCGTGGTATTTGGAATTTTATTTCTGGGCTGGCGCTATCTATTTTACCTGCTATTTTCTTCTCTTTCCCCGCAAAAAGTTGCCATACTTGGGAACAACCAATTGGCGAAAAGACTAGTAAAAGAAATTGAATCCTTGCCCCAGCTCGGCTATAGATTTGTAAAATTTTTAGACAACAAAAAACCGTTTCCAAGGCAGATAAAAGAAGGAAACATTACAACTATAGTAATAGCGGAGGATATATCCAGAAAAAGAAAGTTGGTAGAAGAGCTTTACAAATGCATTTCCCTGAAAGTTTCTTTTATGGACCTAAACAGAGCTTATGAAATAATACTGCAAAAAATTCCAATTGATTTCGCATCCCAATCCTGGTTCTTGGAAAATTTAAGAGAAGGAAAAAGAAAAACTTATGACAAAATAAAAAGGGTATTTGACATTTTTGGGGCAGTATCAATCATTATAATCACCTTGCCTGTCTGGCCGATTGTCGTGCCTTTAATTAAGCTTGAGGACAAGGGGCCTATTTTTTACAAACAAAAAAGGGTTGGCAAAGACAAAAAGCAGTTTCTCCTTTGGAAACTGCGTTCAATGAAAGAAGGGGCGGAAAAGGGCAAGGCTGTTTGGGCAAAGAAAAACGACCAAAGAATTACAAAAATAGGGCGTTTTTTAAGAAAAAGCCATTTAGACGAATTGCCTCAAATGATAAATATTCTGAAAGGGGACATTTCTCTGGTCGGGCCAAGGCCTGAACGGCCGGAATTTGTTAAAAGGCTTGAAAAAGAAATTCCCCACTACCATCTGCGCCATTTGATAAAGCCGGGTTTTACCGGCTGGGCCCAAATAAAATTCAGATACGCGCGTTCAACAACAGAATCGCATGAAAAATTCCAATACGACCTTTACTATATAAAAAACAGGTCCTTCTTTTTAGACCTTGGCATATTGCTCAAAACCTTCCAATTGTTTTTCAAGAAAGAA
>JAGGTS010000033.1 GCA_021163625.1 bacterium
AAATTTTCTTGTTCATAATTTTTGTTCTTTTGTTATATAAATAGTGTAAGTGTCGACCTCTATTATTTTACCACAAATAAAATATTCTTGAACTATTTTAAATTATACCAAATCCTTTCATTAAAATCAAAAATTGAAAGGAAAAAATCCTAAAGTCAGGTCCATAAAAATAATTTTTTATTGAAAAAATTTTATCACCTGTTCTTAAATAAAAATTTTCGTAGGCCTGTGGCAGGATAGGCGTCTGTTCCGTCTAAAAACCAAAAAAGTTTAAATTTATCTGATAAACACAAGCTCATATCCCGATCTATGGCTCCGCGATAGCTGGACGCTGTTAGAACTTATCTGGCAAATTCATTATAGTATATAAGAGAGATGAATATATTATTTTATTTCAGGAATTTTTGCCTTCGCCTCTTTATTCTGCCAAAAAATTAAATTATCTAATATATATGCTCTGCGCCATTTAGGGGCACTTCTTCCCATTTATCGTCCGGTAATTGTTCTAAATCGCTCATTTCAAATTCACTCTTATGAACCTGATAAAAATCATAGAATTCAGGAGTAACCTCATAGACTTCATCTGTATTAGGATTGTACAATCTGCTTAGGCCTAAAGTAGCATCGCTTTGTTTCGCTGACATCCTTTCCTCCGATTTAAGTTTATTTTCCCATACATTCATTATAGTATCAGAGCTTTCAATTAATATCCTACCCGCTTTTAATATACCAGCCACTGCTTTATTCTGTGCTTGAATGCAATTATTTATATACTGCTGATTTATGGTGTAAGACTCCAAGCTCTTTTTTAACGAGGGCGTTATCAGGTCAAGCAAACCTTTGGGGGCAGTAATTCCAATAAACATCGCACCATATCCCAAGCCAATAGCGTCTTTCACGGTTATTATATAAAAATATCCTTCTCCTAATTTGCCATTTTGTTCAAATTCCGCTCTAATTAACTTTCCGTCAGTGGCATAAGCAGGTTTATTAGCAATTTCTTCTTTGTTTACTATCTTAACATCGGTCATAATCGGCACCTGGGGAAACGCTTTCTGGAAAAAGGGCATATTGGCTAAGGTACCAAAATTCTTTAAAAAGTTTTCAGCAGTTAGCGGCTCTACTAATGGACTATCAAGATAGGGAAGTCTATACGAGCCCGGAATCATATTATAGTTTTGCCAATCTATTTGTCTTCGCTGCTGACTGGCATAAACCGGTCCGGCTTCTGAAAAATAAAAAACCTGTTTTAATTCAGAATAAGGATCCCTGGCCAAGATTGATTTTGTAGCGCATTGACCTCCGGTATAAATATCCCAAGCAACCGGTACTTTTATGGATATTGCTCCATCGCTCCAAGAAGTTAATTGGAGCAATTTTGTCTTTGCTACCTCTCCTATGGATGCAGCATATACTTTTGTTTTTATTTTCGACGATTCATACTCTTTTGGCTTATTGGTTTCCTGTTCTTTTTCTGGTTCTGGAGAGATTTTTGAAACATCTTTTTTGCTCTCATATCCTTCAAAAGGGACAGGAGATTCGGCAGATAGACCGCATAAAATAAAAAACATAATACTAAGAGTGCCAAAAACTAAAATTACTTTTTTTCTTGTTTTATCTCCCTTTAAAAAACCCAAAACCAAATGAGGTTTTATCAGTCCCACTATCAAACAGATAACGGAAATAAAAAATATTATAAAAAATAAAAACTCCATAATTTTTATATTTCTATTTCTCTAACCATATCATTCCGTAATCACCCGGAAAACTAATTCCCCTTTCCCCTCCCTCAAAGCCGGACACAGTCCACTGTTCAAAGAAATTTTCCACTGACATTCTTGTTTTTTCCTGATATTCACTTTGGTAATTAACTTTCTGTAAAAACTCTTTATCAATGCCGGGATCGTTTATATAAATATAATCTTTATCGTAACCAGTAACAATCATATAATGGTTGCCGTGATGCCCTATTATCATTACCAAAATATCTGAAGAAATCAGTTTTTTTAACCTTTCTAGCGCTTCGTTTTCATCAGCCAAAATAATAACTTGTTCATCGGGTTTTATCAAAAGTTGACGATTATAAAAATCAGCAGCTCTTTTATTATAATTTTTTGAATAAGCAATGCGAACTTTATCCAATACTCCGAACTTCTGAAATCCTCTAAACATGTCCGGTGGCCCGCCTCGTCCGCCTTTAAGAATTGTCCGAAATTCCTGAATTTCATTTTCTGACAAACCATAATCCATCATTAACATTATCGCGCTTGCGCCCCAACAAAAGTGATCTTCTCTATAATACGGAGGATTTTCTATATGATAAGATGGGGGAATTTCTGCTTCTTCGCGCGTCGTGCATTTAAATCCGTCAAAGCACTTATCTTTTCCGCAATCGCAAACTTTTACTTCATGACTATATTCCGGAGCACACCCGCAAGCACCGACTGCGCAACTGTTTGGAAAATCACCCGTTGACCGGCAACATAAACCAGTGCTAATAGTTCCGCCCGAGTTTAAGCATAATCGAGCTTTATTGGCTGACTCTTCAGAAAAATGTATAGCCACTTCGGCATAACACATATTTTTTCTCATCTCATCGGTGATTTTTTCACAAAGAGAAATATCAGGAAAAATATGGGTCGACATATTGCCATAACACATATCTCTTACTTCGTCATCGTCGATCTTTTCGCAAATAGAAGGATTTTTTTCACTCATAGCCCTATCTATTAAACAATCATCTTTATACTTTATTAAACCTTTGGGGGTTCCAAAAGAAGTATCACAAAATGACAATGGCTGTTTGAAAAATGATAGGCAAAATTTATTTCCTCGGCATAAAGAAGGATTCTTTCCTTTAAAAGCCAGGCAGCAATTTTTGAAAATCTTTCCTTCTTTTGTATCATCGTTAATTTTTTCGCAATATTCAGCTTTTATTTCATCCGCTCGGGATTCCCAATGTAGCCGATGGACAAAAGCAAAATAACAGTCATTTGGATTTTCTATTTCGTCGCAATAATTAAATTCGCCGGCGAGAAAACTCAATTCGTAATAACACATCTTTTTTGCTCCCGGCTCTTGAATTTCCCGGCAGTAAGATATATCTCTTGCGGCCATCCCTTGACAAAGTTTTCTTTGGTCAGGCATATCTAAATATTCGCAAAAGCTCATGTCTTGATTAGCTACCGCTAAACAATAATATGAATCATCAGGCAGAGAAATTTTTAGACAGATTTTATTAATGGGAGTATCGGGAATGTCTTTCAGGTTTAAAGAAGGGCTACCCTCTCTTTTCTCGCCTAAGTAAAAAAATAATATAGCCACAAAGACAACCGCTAAAATTATTAACAAAATAATTATACTGCTTTTTCTCATGGTTTAATTATACCAAAAAATCGCCAGAATGGCGATTAATTAAAACCGTTCATCTCGAACATGGTTCTATGCCTTACATGGCTCCGCGGGTAGGATTCCGTTGCTGCGCTCCTAGAACCTGTCGCGGCACGTCCCGCTTTCAGCGG
>JAGGTS010000057.1 GCA_021163625.1 bacterium
AACCTTTTTACCACCAGCCGCTCTTTTTCTTTGTCGCAAATCCCGCAAAACAGCAAATGGCCAGGATTTGAGGTAATTGCTTTTCTTTGTTTTTTTCTACCGTCAAGAGCTAAGGCAAAATATTTTTTATCTTTCATCCAAAATTTTTCATTAAATCTTTTCTTCAGTTTTTTTGCCCTTTTCAAAAGCGACTTTTCTAATCTTTCATCGTTAAAAATTTCTCTTGCTATTTTTCCAACCTCAACTAAAGCCAGGTATTGATATCCTTGAACTTCCACTATAGCCACCGGTGGCCTAATCTTTAAATGGTTCTTAAAACCGTCTTTCCAGCCTTGATGAAAAAGCCCTGTCGCTCTTTTTCTTTTATATTCCAAAAATAAATCTTTATCCCTGTCTCCAAAGTGAAAAATCCAGTGAAGGCCTCTTAAAATATTTACCCAGTAATTCTTCGCGAACTCCCTGTCATCTGTCTTTTCAAGGTACATAGAAAACAAAATTAAAAAAAGCGGAGTTGAATCAACAGAACCGTAATAAGGAAGAGGGAAATAACCTTTTGGGTGCATTTTCTTGCCTATCTGATGCTCATGCAAAATCTTTCCCGGCTCCTCATCTTTGCTCGAGTTTGTTTCCTTACCCTGAAATTTTGCCAAAACTTTCAGAGTGTTCATTGCAATTTCCGGACTAAAATTCAAAAGCTGCCAGGAAGAAATTAAAGAATCTCGACCAAAAAGCCGATTATAGATAGGAAACCCCGCTCTAATATAGCCATATTTTTTATTTTGAAGCGCTTTAATGCTTTTTATAAGACGCTTTTTTACAACTTCATTTTGCATAACCAGACCGCCTTGACAAATTAGAGACGACCTTAATCTGCCCATTAGGAATATAGTATATCTCGTTTTCGTTTTCTAAAACTGTCCTTCGCAAACTTATATCCAACACTTTTCCTTTTTTACCTAAAATTTCAACAGTCTCCCCTATTCTATATTGGTCTTCTAACAGAATAAAAAAGCCGGAAAAATAATCTTGAATCAGATTACGGGCGCCAAATCCAAGGGCAAGCCCTCCAATACCAATGCTTGCCAAAAGAGGAGAAATATTTACGCCGAATTCGGGCAAGACGGTAATAATGGCAATTGACCAAACTGCAGCTTGCAAAAAAGAAACAAAAACATTGTTTAATGTCTTTAATCTTTCTTTGTCCGTTTTATCTTTTATCTTGCCCGGAATTGCTCTACTGCTGACAAATTTAGCTAAAAATTTAGAAATAAAAAATTTCAAAATTTTTACCAAAATTCCTGCCGCAACTAAAATAAGCGCTGCCTTAACGCCATGCAAAATTACCCAGTTAACTAAATTGTTTGAAATATTTTCAAGAGCCATAATTTTTGGTCAACTTACGCTTTAGCATATTTTAACATTAAAAAACTTTTATTGGAATACTAATAAATAAAAAAACAAAATACCTGTTAGAGATTTAAAATCAAAAATATAAATTTAAGAAAAGGTCTCCTTTGTTTTATAGCCCGTCTTCTAAAAACGGGCATGATGGCGCTGGCGGAGATTGTTCTCGCTTGTTGATTTTTCAAAGCTAAAATCATTTATTTTTAAATTCCAAAACGAGCAAGTCATAGGCGCTCTTGAATATGGCTTTTTCCATAAAGTATCTGCCTTGGTTTTGTAATTGAATAAATGCTTATTCTGCCTGCGAAAAACCGCCCTGCTTTACGAAAATTGCTGACAAATTTTTTGTCGTCTTTCGCAAAAATTATAAAACTAACAGGTTCCTGGCTATTGCCATCAATAGCTTCTGTATATCTTAATTTATCTTTTGGGAAAATCCCATTTATGCCCTGAACGATGGTTTCTTTTGGCAAAACAGCTGCTTTTAAGGCCTGAAATTTGTAAGTCTTGGCAAAGCCAACATAAAATAAAATAGATGCAATAACTAAAAATGCTATTATAATTTTAAGGCTTGGCCGAAGAGCGAGGGCGCAGACTTGTCTTTTTTTTGAATACATCCATTCAGACAAACTAATTCCTATAATCAGCCACAAAGCGCCAATCAAATACCCTGCCCAAACATCGCTAAAATAATGAACGCCAAAATATAATCTGCTAAAGCCAATAAGCAAAGCTAAAATAACAAAAGAAAAAATAATTGTTTTTGTTTTTTTTATTCTTATGTTGCGCAACAACACATAAATCAAAAACCCATAAAAGGCAATTGAAATGGCAGAATGCCCGCTTGGGAAAGAAAAAGAATGTTCAGCAAATAAGGCCATCTGCGGACGCGGGCGATGGAAAGCAATTTTACCAAGTTGGGTAAAAAGCTGGCTTCCTAAAATTACAACTAAAAACGAAATAATATGGGCTCGCTTTCGCCAAATCCACAAAATAGCTGTTGCCGTTAAGCTGAAAACCAAAACAACCTCCCATTTTCCAAGGAGCGTAATCCAAGAGAAAAACTTGGTAAGATAGGGGTCTCTAAACACGACAATGAGGTTTGCAATACGCTGGTCAACGCCAATAACAGGATCAGAAGAAATAATATCTTGGACAATTCCAGTAAAAAGAAAAAGAATATAAATAAAAGCGATTCCTAAAAATGTTAACGGTAATCCAAAAAAATTATTCTTCTCTAATCGCTTCCTAAGAAAAGCAAAAAACAAAGGATGCTTTTCTATAAGCTTTCGTATTTTTGGATTAGAAATAACTGAATTTTTAAATAGATTCCACGAGCGGATAAAAAAATCTATGACATATTTTTTGTTCTCCTCCCACAGCCGTTCCAGCAAATAAAAAATAACAATAATGCCGATAAGTGCAGCTAAAAAAACGCCCGTTTTGGTTGACCAAAAAACAATAGCCCGCCAAACCTGGCCAAAAAAATAACCAAACGCAATATGAATAATAGCCCACAATAAACCGCTTAATATATTCCAAATCAAAAAAGTTTTTCTCTTCAATTTAAATAATCCTGCCACAAAAGGAACTACTGGCCTTATCCAACCGATAAAACGTCCAAAAAACACGCTTTTTGAACCATGCCTTTTAAAATAATTCTCCCCTTTTTCAAAAAGTTTTTGACTAAAAAATTTATTTCTAGAAAAAGAAGAAGGGCTGCTTTTTTTGCCTAAATAAAAACTACAATTATCTCCTAAAATGGCAGCCAAACTTGCAATCAAAAAAAGCCACCAGACATTAAAAAAACCTTGAGCTGCTAAAAAACCAGCTGAAATAACAGCTATGCTACCGGGAATAATTAGCCCGACAAAAGCAAATGACTCAAAGAAGGCAAGTAAAAAAACTATTAAATAACCCCAAGCAGAAGCGCTTTTTACCAGCGATACTAAATAATCATAGGAAAAATATGCCATAACCCTCTAAAATTTGATAGAGACAGATTTTAACGTATATAAAATGCAAAATTCAAAAGGCCTATTTGCGCTTTGCAAAACCACTGCAAAATTGGCTGATAGTCATATTAAATTCTAATCAATAGACCTTTTTTTTAAAATAGTCTTGTTTAGAATAACTGCTGTGTAAGCCCAAACAACATTTATATTCATTCTCCAGCGCAATATCGTCCCTTCCACAAAACCATATTTTTTCTCTTTTAATGTCTGGTAATAATTAAACTTCTGCCAGCCATATCCATTTCCTTTTATTTTCGCAATATGGTTTAAGCCCACTTCTATACGATAGCGGTATTTAAATTCCTTGGGCACTTTATCCCACAGCTCGCGCCTTAACGCCCTCTCTCCGGAGTTTAAGGCGGCCAATTTTACTGCTTTCTGGGAGACATTATTTCTTACGCCGATAAACATATCATACTCTCTGTTGAGAACCGGTTTGATAATCTGTTCTACTATTGCTGGAGTCAAACCTTTTAAATCAGCGTCGCAGAAAAAAATAATAGAAGCATCAGTTGCCTTGACGCCCCTTTCCATTGAATAGGCTTTTCCCCTATTCTTGTGATTTCGCAAAACCATCACTTTTTTAAACTTGCTTGCAACCTGAAAAGTGTCATCTGTCGACCCATCGTCAACCACTATTATTTGGTCAAGCAAAGGCAAATCAACCAAGGCTTTAAGCACCGATGCAATGCGTGGGCCTTCATTATAAGCAGGGACAATTGCAGCAATGCGTTCCTGCTTATCCTTTTCGGAATTGGCCATAAAAAAGTTACATATCGCCCTGTATAATTGCCCACGCTTATTGCTATAAAAAATATTATGGCCCTTGCCTTTTAAAATAACCCTTCTTATTTTTTGGCTGCCCACCTTCTTTTCCAATAAAACAACGCTTCTGCGACTGCTGATGCGGTCTTTGTTAAAATGGACTAACAAGAGAGGAACATTTATCGCCGCCAATAAGCCCTCAATTTCTTTATTCGCTTTTTTAACAACCTTGAGGCCGTCAGCTGGGATATGCTGATAGTAAGTAAAGCTGTTCCTTAAAATCGCCATTTCCAAGGCATTTGCCTTTTTCCAATATCTTTTAATAATGCCAAATAACTCTAACTTTGGAAAATTAAAAGGAAATTTAAGCTTATAAGGGATACTAATTAAAAACGCCCCTTTAACAGGATATTTTGCCGCTAAATGCAAGGCTAATTGGGCACCAAAAGAAAACCCGCCGAGAATAATTTTTTTTCCCTCATTTAAGCTCTTTTTAAGTTCGCTTTCAATTTGTTCGAGAAAATCCTCGTATCGCAATCCAACTAAATCTCTAACACAAGTTCCGTGCCCTTTCAAAAGAGCTATTTTAACATTTGCGTTATATTTCTCATTTAAATAACGAGGAAAATCGTTAAAATCATCCAGGCCGCCTGTGTATCCATGTATCAAAAAAAATTCTATCTTTGAATTGGCTTTTAAGTTAATTTTCTTTTCCATATGATATAATATGCCAATATTTTCCGTTTTCTTCGCTTTTCTTACTTCTGTCTATTTTTTGCATACCGCGTAGAAAAAATTCGGCGATAATTAATACTCTATCCCCTCTCTGGCTTCTATTTTTCTTTGGTAATAGTGTCTTATCTCCTTCATTTCGGTAACCAAATCGGCAATTTTAATTATTTCCTTTGGGCAATATCTGCCGGTTAAAACTATATCAAATTCTTCTGCATTTCCGGGATAAGCTTTTTTGCTAATTTTTTTTAAAAAACTTAAAATATCCTTTTTATCAATTAATCCAAAATAAATTGCAATACAAATCTCATCTAAAATCAAAAGTTGATATTTTTTAGATTCTGCAGCCTTTTTGATTAAATTAAATCCTCTTTTGGCTAATTGAAAATCCTTTTTAGAAAGCGCCTTCACTCCCATTTTTTTTAATTCCGGGTTTTTCTTTAATTCTCTTTGAGGAAGAAAAAATCCTTCTCTTCCAAAAGATTCAATTTCAAAGTTTTTAATTTTTTCAATCACCGCGCTCTCGGAAGTTAAACTTTTCGTTTTTAAGAACTGAACCATTAGAACTTTCTTTCCGGCTCCAGCCGCCCTTATTCCCATTCCAATTCCGGAAGTTGTTTTCCCTTTGCCGTTTCCAGTTAATACATAAATCATAAAGAAACCATAAAACTTAAAAATTAGTTTTTATTTTAGTTTTAATTCGCAGGTTGTTCCTTCACAGCCGGGAGCTCCGGTAGTGTTATCATCCTTTTCATAAATTAAAATCTGAGAAAAGTCAACTTCTGGAAGACGAGAAATAAGTTGTTTATATTCTTCTTTGGTAATTTCTTCAAAGGGGGCTAGTTGGTAAATATATTCGTCACGGGGGAGAAAGGTAAGTCCGCCTAAAATGTCCCAATTTTTATATAGCCAATCTGCTGCTTTAATCCATTCATTTTTTCCGACTAAAATAGTAACCGAAGGGTTATGTTCAGTATAATTTTCTTTGACCATTTTCCAATATTCAAGCTGGCTGATAACATCCAGGTTATTTCTAAAAACTGAATGCGGAGGTGAGCTTACTGGAAAATCAAGCACATAAGTGGTAGCCGATGCTTCAGTTTGGCCAACTTCGGGATGATAAGGAAATTTTTGTTCTTTCAACATATGAAAAAGAGGATCTTCGGCTGAAATCCGAACTCGTCTAATATAAAAGGGAGAGAACCTAGGATGCATTCCGGAAGCAGAATTTACTAATTGAGAGAGAGTTCCCGATGGTTTGACCGAAGTAACAGCAGTAGATGGATTAATACCGAACCGTTTGGCATACTCTTGGTTAACCTCTAATGCCCTCTGGCGAAGTTTTCGAAGAACAGCCGGATGACGAACTGCCGGGCAATCCCATTGGCCAGTGATGGAAACCCCAAGCAATCTTTCTTCTTCGCAATTCTTCTTCCATTCTTTTGAAATATACGGAAAGTTAGTAAAAGTTGATTGATAAGTGCCCAAAATTGTGGCAATTTTAATTTTTTTTAAAAGAGTTTTTTCCGTATCTTCGGGTCTGGCAACCACCTCGGTTAAATTGCAGAATTGTCTGTTCCTTAAAATCACTTCTCCGCAAGGATTTATTCCCGAAGTTTGCCAATATTTTTCAAATTTTTCCCATCTGCGGCAAGGCAGCTGCTTTTTCAATCCTCCTCGATTAAAGATGCCTCTTTCTCCGGTACCGCTTTTTGCTAAAGACAACCATTCTTCCATAAATTGGATAGCAGTTGGTTTTTCGTTATACACGACTGAATTATTAGCCATTGACCGCTGGGGATTGGTAATATAGTAATGGCCCGTTTTTGCCTCTCTCATATTTTCATCATCCAAATCAGAAAGACTAATCAAAGCGCTTCTTCGGACTCCGCCCATTACTACCAGCTCTCCAATTTTGCAAATGATATCATGAACATCAATACTGGACAGCCGCCTTCCTTGGTTATCTAAAACTTTTTTCCTAACAAAATCGAGGAGAGAACGAAGAGGTTCAGGTCCCGAGCTTCTCCCACCCATAGTCTTCAGCCGAGCTCCAGCCGGGCGTATTTTAGAATAATCAAATTTGATATCCTTACCCTCGTACCAGGTTTTCAGCCCCAAAGTTAAAGCGTCTCCCCAACCCTCTTTACTGTCTCCAATTATATAAGTGGGCAAAAGTTTTCCAGTTTGGTATTTTATTATCGGTAGTTGCTGGACATTTTGACTTTCCACTGAAAATCCCACCCCTGCTCCGCTCATCAAAAGATACATAATTTCAGCAAAATCAGTTAGCTTGTCAGGGGCAATATAAGAACAATTATAAACACTTATATTGTTGGTTCTTGCCGCTTTTCCTGCCGACCACATCAGCCGCATTGAAGGCATTGCTTGAAAATTTAAAATTGATTCTTTAATCTCCCGATATTCGTTTTCTTTTAACTTGTCTCCCAAGTTTTCT
>JAGGTS010000031.1 GCA_021163625.1 bacterium
AGGTTATGAGCCTGGCAAGATACTACTTCTCCACCCCGCGATAAGATAATTCGATAAGATAATTTTACCCAAAATAAAAAAATTATCAATACCTACCCTGTGCTTACCCATGGCAAGTATAACCAAAAGCACAAAAATTCTAAATCCTAAATCCTAAATTCTAAACAAATTCTAAATTACAAATTACAAATCAAAATAGTTTGTAAATGACGAAACCCGAATGACGAATGACGAAAAAATGACCAATGACTAATAATAAAGATATTTAGTCATTGGGAATTTGGTATTTTTTCGGGTTTCGGATTTAGGAATTCGGGTTTTTCCCAGCGACTCCATCTCTGAAAAATAAGTTGCTCAGGATGTGTGCTTACCGATGGTAAGCACAAGCAAATATTAGTCGGGCTGCCGAGATTTGAACTCGGGCTAAATCCACCCCATGGACTCGTGCTACCGTTACACTACAGCCCGAAAATCTTAATTTTGATATGGAATTGCGCCTGATGCTTATATGCCGGCTGTAGTAAGCAGTGAACTAATTTTATTTGTTGGTAGTCTTTTTATGGAGAGTTTTAATGCATTGAGTGCAAGCTAAAACTCTTTTGCCTGCGAATGGCTTGAATTTTTTTAGTTTGACATCTTCTGGAATTCTAACCCATTGAAGATTTGGATATTTCCTTTTTTTTGTGGTAGGATTATATTTGCCTCTGAGTTTTTTTCTCGTATAGGACATTATAGAACCCTTTCCGCAAATTGCGCATACTTTAGCCATAAATTTTGAAAAGTTATAACAAACTGTTATGCTTTATAATGTAATATAATGTAATATAAAACAAATTGAAACAGATTTCAACCCGTTTCATTTTCAGCCATATTTTATTTGCCAGAGAATCTAATTTTTTGCAATCATCAAAACTATGCTCGAATTTATTATTGTAATTATCATTCTTCTTTTTTCAATTATAATCCATGAAATCGCCCATGGCGCTGCAGCAAACTTTTTAGGCGACCCGACCGCAAGGGACGCGGGCAGGCTTACTTTAAACCCAATGAAGCATTTAGACCCAATAGGTTCTATCATTGTTCCATTAACAATGATATTCATTTCAATGGCAAGCAATCTGCCTGCTGTTATCATCGGTTGGGCAAAGCCGGTGCCAATAAATCCATTGAATTTTAGAGACAAAAAATATGGCCAAGCCAAAGTTGCCTTGGCAGGACCGGGGGCGAATCTTGCCATTGCTGTTGTTTTTGGGATTATTATAAGGTTTTTTCCCGCAACAAATTCTTTGTTTCTCCAGAACCTTGAATTAATTTTTGGCTATATCGTTTGGCTTAATTTGCTTTTGGCAATATTTAATTTAATCCCAATTCCTCCACTGGATGGTTCACACATTCTTTTTACTTTTTTGCCAAGAGCTTTTGACGGTTTTAAGGTGTTTTTATATCGCTATGGGTTTATTATCCTAATTCTTTTCATTTTTCTGTTTTTTAACCTTCTTATTCCGATAATAAGTTTCTTTTACAAACTAATAGTTGGCATTCCATTTATTTATTAAATGTTGACTAATATTTTTTTTATGCTAATATTCTAAATTGAAGCAGAAAGTGCTTTAAATTTTTAATTATTTTTTAATATGCCAACATTACATCAGCTTATAAAAAAGCCAAGAAGAAAAGTTAAAAAAGCGTCAGAGATGAAGGCTTTGTCTTTTGGATTTAACGCCTTGAAAAATAAGCCTGTTTCTTATCCCTCTCCGTTTAAGAGGGGAATTTGCGTTAAAGTTTTTACGACTACGCCAAAAAAGCCTAATTCTGCTTTGCGCAAAGTGGCCCGTGTTCGCCTTTCAAATGGGAAAGAAATAACTGCTTATATCCCTGGTGAAGGGCACAATCTTCAGGAACACTCAATGGTTCTTGTCAGAGGCGGAAAAGTGAAAGATTTAGCCGGTGTCCGTTATCATATTGTTAGAGGCGCTCTTGACGCGGGAGGAGTTGAGAATAGAAAGAGAAAGAGATCAAAGTATGGCACTAAAAAAGAAAAGAAATAGAGGCTTTTAAGATTTAGGGAATAAATTTTAGATTAGTTAAAATATGCCAAAGAAATACAAGAAACAAGATATTTTGCCAGACCCTGTTTACAATAATTTGATTGTCGCAAGTTTTATTAACCATTTAATGAAGAATGGCAAAAAGTCTGTTGCAAGGAAAATTCTTTATGGCGCGTTTGAGATAATCAAGTCTAAAACAAAAGAGGACCCTATGGAAGTTTTTGATAAAGCGATAGAAGCGGTTTCACCGTCGGTTGAAGTGAGGCCTCAACGCGTTGGCGGAGCAACATATCAGGTGCCAAGGGAGGTGAACAGCAAAAGAAGGCTTAGTTTGGCTATGAGATGGATAATTAATGCGGCAAGGGCGAAAAAAGGAAAGCCAATGCAGGAAAAGTTAGCCCAAGAGCTGATTCTGGCTTCAAAAAACGAAGGCGATGCCATAAAGAAAAAAATTAATGTTCATAAAATGGCAGAGGCCAACAAAGCTTTTGCTCATTTAGCCCATTGATTTGTTTGTTATTTGGCATTAACATTTTTATATTTATTAACACAACTTTGATATGCCAAGAGATTATCCAATAGAAAAAACGAGGAACATAGGCATTATTGCCCATATTGACGCTGGAAAAACCACTGTAACCGAGAGGGTTCTTTTTTATACTGGAATTAGCCATAAAATTGGGGAAGTCCATAACGGACAGGCGATTATGGATTGGATGGCCCAGGAGAAAGAAAGAGGAATAACAATTACTTCAGCTTCAACAACCTGCCGTTGGACTCCGCTTGGCGAAGATAGCAGAGAAAAAGAAAATCAGTATTGGATAAATATTATTGATACGCCGGGCCATATTGATTTTACAGCAGAGGTTCAACGGTCTTTAAGGGTTTTAGATAGCGCTATAGTTGTTTTTGACGGCGTGGCTGGCGTTGAAGCTCAATCAGAAACTGTCTGGCGCCAGGCAGACGCTTACAATGTTCCAAGAATTTGCTTTATTAATAAATTAGACAGGATGGGGGCAAGTTTTGAGAAAAGCGTTGAAAGCATATATGAAAAGCTTACAAAAAATGCTGTTCCTATCCAGATTCCAATAGGAATAGAAGATAAATTAGAGGGAGTAATTGACCTTATTTCAGAAAAAGCCCTTTATTTTGAAGGCGATTTTGGCCAAAATGTTGTCGTAAAAGAAATTCCGGACGAGCTTAAAGAAAAAGCAAACAAAGCGCGGCAGGAAATGCTTGAGAAAATAGCTGCCGAAGACCAAACTTTGCTTGAGAAATTTTTGGATGGAAAGGAAATATCAAAAGAAGAAATAATAAAAGTATTGCGGGAAGCGGTTTTAAATTATAAAATTGTTCCAATTCTCTGCGGCAGCGCCCTGAAAGATAAAGGAATACAGCCTATTCTTGACGCTGTCTGCCTCTATTTGCCAAGCCCTGTTGATCTTCCTCCTGTTAGGGGGATAGACCCTAAAACAGGCCAAGAAATTACGAGGAAAGCAAGCGATTCAGAGCCTTTTTCCGCTCTTGTTTTTAAGATTGCTTCAGACCCTTATGTTGGAAGTTTGAGTTATTTTAGAGTTTATTCTGGCTCTTTAAAGAAAGGTTCTTATGTTTTGAATTCTGTCTCCGGAGTAAAAGAAAGGATTGGAAGGATTTTGAGAATGCATGCAAATTCGAGAAAAGAGCTTGATGAGGTTTTTGCCGGAGATATTGTTGCGACTGTTGGATTAAAGAAAACAAGCACTGGCCACACTTTTTGCGACCAGTCCCACCCGATTATTCTTGAACAGCTTGTTTTCCCTGAACCGGTTATATCTATAAGGATTGAACCGAAAACAAAGGCAGACCAGGAAAAACTTGGCTTGGCTCTAAAAAAATTAGCTGAAGAAGACCCGACATTTAGAGTGAAGGAAGATTTAGAAACAGGAGAAACTATTATTTCCGGGATGGGGGAACTGCATTTAGATGTTTTGTGCGACAGGATGAAGAGGGAATTTAATGTTGAAGCAAATGTTGGCAGACCGCAAGTTGCCTACAAAGAAACGATTTTAGGAAAGGCAAAGGCAGAAGGGAAATACATCCGGCAGTCTGGCGGCAGGGGGCAATACGGCCATGTTTGGTTGGAAATTGAACCATTGGAAAGAGGCAAGGGTTTCAAATTTATTAACCAAATAAAAGGCGGAATAATCCCGCAAGAATTCATCCCTTCCATTGAAAAGGGCGTGAAGGAAGCCATGGAGAAGGGCGTGCTTGCCGGATATCCAATGGTTGATATGCAGGTTGTTTTGTACGATGGCTCTTTCCACGAGGTAGACTCTTCGGAAATTGCGTTTAAAATTGCAAGTTCTGAAGCGCTTCAACGGGCTTCCAAAGAAGCAGGCCTTGTTTTGCTTGAACCAATTATGAAGGTTGAAGCAGTTGTCCCAAATGATTTTTTTGGCGATGTCATAGGCGATTTAAACAGAAGACGCGGTGTAATTGAAGAGACGAAAGACAGGTTGGGGCTTAAGGTTATAGAAAGCAAGGTTCCATTGGCTGAAATGTTTGGTTATGCGACAGGGTTGAGGTCGTTGACGCAGGGGAGAGGAACTTTCACAATGGAATTTGACCACTATGAAAAAGTTCCCCAAAACATTGCGCAGGAAATTATTGAGGGCAAAAGAAAATAGGATTATCATTAAGTTAAATTTACTATTATGGATATTGAAGATATAAAACAATTCATACCAAGAAAAGGAGAAAGGATTATTTTAATGGAGAAAGGTAAACCAATTTTTGTTTTAATTTCTTTTGATGATTATAAGGAATTGAATAAAGCTGTTGGCCAGGAAAATCAAGCAAAACTTTTGTCTGGACACTCAAATTTCCAAGAGAGTGGCAGTCGTTTTGAGGAAGGAGCTGAAGAAAACGGGCAGAAAGAAGAAATAGAATTTCAAATGCCTGAATCAGCGGAAAGCTTTGGCTTTGAAGAGACAAAAGCAGAGGATGAATTAACATTAGACGACTTGCCCTTTTAAGGTGTTGACTTTTCTTTTTATATCTTTTAATATTATTGTATAATTACAAAATTAAATTAAACGAATTTACGAGCTAATCTTGCCTACGATTGTTAATCTAAAGATTGTAGGCTTGTGTTAAGCTGGTATATTTGTACATTTAGCATTATGGCTGAAAAATCAAAATTTGAGAGGACAAAGCCTCATTTAAATATTGGAACCATCGGTCATGTAGACCATGGCAAGACAACTTTAACAGCTGCCATTTTAAAATACTCAAAAATGAAGGGATTTTTGAGTTCAGAAAAAACGGTTGAAGAAATTGATTCCGCGCCGGAAGAAAAGGCTCGCGGTTTGACCATAAACATTTCCCACAGCGAGTTTGAAACGGAAAAAAGGCATTATGCTCTTATAGATTGCCCAGGCCATGCAGATTATATAAAGAATATGATAACAGGGGCCGCCCAAATGGACGGAGCAATTTTAGTTGTTTCTGCCAGCGATGGACCTATGCCCCAAACAAGGGAACATGTGTTGCTCGCAAGGCAAGTTGGCTTGCCGTCAATAGTAGTTTTCTTAAATAAAGTTGACCAAGTTGACGATCCTGAAATGATAGAGCTCGTTGAGTCGGAGATAAGAGAGCTTTTGAAAAAATACGAATTCCCGGGTGACGATGTCCCTATAATCAAAGGTTCTGCCTTAAAAGCTCTTGACGCGAAATCTCCAGACGATGAGGCAATGAAGCCTATTGCCCAGCTTATAGAAAAAGTAGATGAATACATCCCGGAACCGTCAAGAGATTTAGATAAGCCATTTTTAATGGCCGTTGAAGACGTTTTTTCAATCGCAGGCAGGGGCACCGTAGCTACAGGAAGAATAGAAAGGGGAATAATCAAGCCGGGAGATGAAGTGGAAATTGTTGGAATTCGTCCTACTCAAAAAACAGTTGCTATTAGCGTTGAGATGTTTAATAAAACATTAGATGAGGGCAGGGCAGGAGACAATGTTGGAATTTTACTTAGAGGTTTCAAAAAAGAAGATATAGAAAGAGGTCAGGTTATAGCAAAAGTTGGCAGTATTACTCCGCATTCAGAATTTGAAGCAGAAGTTTACATTTTAACAAAAGAAGAAGGAGGAAGACATACGCCGTTTTTTGCCGGCTATAAACCGCAGTTTTATATCAGAACTTGCGATATAACTGGCGATGTAACCTTGCCCGAGGGAACTGAAATGGTTATGCCCGGAGACACTGTAACCCTTAAAATTAAGCTTATTAGTTCAGTTGCTTTAGAGGAAAAACAAAGGTTTGCTATTAGAGAGGGAGGAAAAACAGTTGGGGCAGGATTAGTGACAAAAATAATAAAGTAAAATAAATTTAATAAGGAAGAGAATGGAGCCTAATAAAGAAAAAACAAAACAGGAGGCGGAGGTTAAAGCAATACCGAAAGTAAGAATTAAAATTCGTTCTTATGATAGTAAAGTCCTTGATAACAGCTGTCGCCAGATTGTTGAAATTGCCGGCAGAACAGGCGTTGATTTAATCGGTCCGATTCCTTTGCCTACAGAAATTCACCGTTACACTGTTAATCGTTCGACTTTTGTCCATAAAGATGCAAGAGAGCAGTTTGAAATGCGGATACATAAGCGCTTGATTGAAGTTAAAAAGTTGAATCCTGTTTTTATAGAAACATTGCGGGATTTAACATTACCCGCTGGCGTTGAGATTGAAATCAAGACTGTTTAGGTAATCGTTTCAGAATAGCTGCAATTGGCATTGTTATAATTTTATTTTTATGGCAATTAACTTTTATTTTTTAAATAGAATTAAAATATTGGAATTCAAATTTAAAAAGTAAAGCCAAATTTGAATAGCCAAGGGGAAACCGGGCTATGCCCGGTTTTAAATTATAATTTACCAATTAGTAAAGGAATAGAAGAATTATGAGTTTTATTTTAGGAAAAAAGATAGAAATGTCCCAAATTTTTGACGATAACGGAAATGTAGTGCCGATAACTTTAATTGAGGCAGGGCCTTGTATTGTTTTGCAAATCAAGAGCAAAGAGAAAGACGGTTATGATGCTATCCAGATTGGCTTTGAAAAAATGGATAATTCAAAATTAAAAAAAACAATGAAAGGCAAGCCATTCCGTTATATTAGAGAGTTTAGGGGTGATATTAAAAAATATAAGACAGGGCAAAAGATTGATGTTTCTGTTTTTAAGGAGTCAGATAAAGTTAAAATTTCAGGCATTTCAAAAGGAAAAGGTTTTCAGGGTGTAGTAAAAAGATGGGGTTTCGCTGGAAAAAATGCCACTCATGGCGTTAAACACGAACACAGGACAATGGGATCGGCTGGGGCCACAGGACCCGCAAGAGTTTTTAAGGGCAAGAAGATGCCCGGCAGAATGGGTTCGGAAAGAGTGACAATAAGGAATTTAGAAATTGTAAAGGTTGACAAAGACAATAATTTATTGGCAGTAAAAGGAGCAGTGCCAGGGAGAAGAAAGTCGTTGCTGGAAATTTCTAGTTTATAAAGCATAATTGAATTTTGCAAAAAAGGAGATAAATATGAAAGCAAAGGTTTACAATCAAAATGGAAAGGAAGTAGAAGAGATAGATTTGCCAAAACAGATTTTTGGGGTCAAAATGAACCAGGATTTAGTGCATCAGGTTTTGGTTTCCCAGATGGCAAATAAAAGGCAGCCTATTGCCCACACTAAAGACAGGTCAGAAGTTAGCGGCGGAGGGAAAAAACCATGGAGGCAGAAAGGAACAGGCAGGGCAAGGCATGGCTCGATTCGTTCTCCGATATGGAAGGGGGGAGGAGTGGCGTTTGGCCCGACAAAAGAACGTAATTTTAAGAAAATAATTCCAAAGAAAATGAACAAGAAAGCGATTGCGATGGCTTTATCTGAAAAGGCGAAAGATGGTTTATTAATTTTGGTGGACAAGGTGGAGCTTAAAAATTTTAAAACAAACGAGGTTGCTAAATTAGTGAGCACCCAAGCAGAAAAGATAGTGAAAGAAAAGATAAAGCCAAAAGAAAATAAGAATAAATTTTTGATTGTCGTCCCGAAATATGATAAAAACTTTTACAGAGCCTCAAGGAATATTCCTTACATTGGCATGGTTGAAGCGGTAAAATTAAGTTTACTTGATATAGTTTCTTATAAATATTTATTTTTTTTGAAGGATTCATTAAATGTGATAAAAGAAAGGCTTTTAAAGTGATAATAAGGGATTATGAAAATTAGTTTTTTTAAAAAAAAGGATACAAAGGATAAAAAGGATAAAGAGGTAAAGGAAAAAGAAAAAGAAAAAGAAAAAGATAAGGAAAAAATTGGCAAGCCAGAGAAAAAAGAGACAAAAAAAGAGGTAAAATCTGCCAGAAAGGCTTCGGAAAAAGAAAAGGACGCGGAAGAATTAACAAAAGAAGTTGAAACTGGAAATGAAGCGCCAAAAAGGATGAAGAAAACAGTTATCTTGGCGCCATTAGTTTTGAAGTCTCCCCATATAAGCGAGAAAGCTGTTTCCCTTAGCCAAATTGGCCAGTATGTTTTTAAAGTTTTGCCCGGCGCCAACAAGCAAAAAATAAAGAGAGCAATAGAGGAGATATATAAAGTTGATGTTTTGTCGGTAAGGATAGTTAAAATTCCAAGAAAGAAAAGACGCCTCGGCAGGACAACCGGTTGGAAAAGAGGTTATAAAAAGGCAATTGTGAGAATTAAAGAAGGACAGGAGATAGAGATATTGCCAAGATAATTATTTATTTAAAATGCAAATTAAGCGGTTCACTTTTTAAATGAAGATATGAAAAAAGAGAAAGACGTATTAACAAAAAAGAAACCAGAGAAGAGTTTGCTAGCGCCGTTAAAAAAGAGGGGTGGCAGGAATAGGGCTGGCAGAATTACGGTTCGGCACAGGGGAGGCGGAGCAAAAAGGCGTTATAGGCTGATAGAATTTGGTCAAGAAAAGCAGGACCAGCCGGCAAAAGTAAAAGCTATAGAATACGACCCAAACAGAACAAGCTATATTGCCTTGATTTCTTATAACGACGGGACAAAGAAATATATATTAGCGCCCCTCGGTTTAAAGCCGGGAGATGAAGTAGTTTTTTCCGAAAAAACGCCTGTTTCGCTCGGCAATAGGATGCGTTTGGAAAATATAGAACCGGGAACATTTATCCATAATATTGAACTTTTTCCGGATACGGGAGGAAAGTTGGCGAGAAGCGCAGGGACATACGCTCAGGTTTTAGCCCACGAAGGAAAATATACCCAGTTAAAGATGCCGTCAGGAGAGATAAGAAAAGTCCTTGGCAAATGCTTTGCTTCTATTGGCCAGCTTTCAAGGGCAGAGCATCGCTTTCAGAAAGACAGAAAAGCTGGCAATTCAAGGATGAAAGGCAGGAGGCCAAAGGTTAGAGGCTCCGCAATGAACCCTGTTGACCACCCGCATGGAGGAGGAGAAGGCAAAGCCCCGATTGGGTTAAAACATCCAAAAACCCCATGGGGGAAACCAGCTTTAGGCGTTAAAACAAGGAAGAAAAAGTGGACAGATAAATTAATTATAAAAAGAAGAAAAAAGAAAAGAAGATAATAAAACAGCGGTATCAAAAGGCAATAAATAAGCATTTAATTTATTGCCCAATTTACTGCTTTTAAAAAAATGGCAAGAAGTTTAAAAAAAGGTCCATACGTTGATAAAAAATTGTTAAAAAAGATTGCAAAGATAAAAAAGGATGAAGCGACTATTATCAAAACTTGGAGTAGGGATTGCACTATTACCCCTGAAATGATTGGGTTTACCTTTGGCGTTTATAACGGAAAAGAGCATATTCCTGTTTATGTTACCGAAGATATGGTTGGGCATAAACTTGGCGAGTTTTCTCCAACAACAAAGTTTGTCAAACATGGCGGAAAAATGCAGAAACAACTTGAAAGAAAGGGCGCAAAAAGTTAATATATTTTTGTCTAAAACTAATTCCTTGAATTAAATAAATTTATGAGCGTTTCTGTTAAATTAAAGCATTTAAGAATTTCTCCGAGGAAGGTAAGGCTCGTTGCGGATTTGATAAGGGGGAAAGATGTTAGCCAGGCAAAAAGCGTTTTGGATTTTACTGTTAAAAAATCGTCGCTTCACCTTAAAAAACTTTTGAATTCAGCCATTGCCGCGGCAAAAAACGACTTTTCTTTAGATGAAAAAGACCTTTATATTTCAAAAATTACTGTTGACGAAGGCCCAAGGCTTAAGAGATGGAGAGCAAGGGCTAGGGGGAGAGCTGCAGAGATATTAAAGAGGACTTCCCACATCACTCTTGTTTTAGATAAAAAAGAAAAAGCGGATAAAAAAACTAAAAAGCATAAGAAGATGGAGCCAAGCCATAGGCAAGAAATCAGACAGAAAGAAAAGCTAAAGGAAAAAGCCGAACAAAAAAGCAGTAAATTGGTTGCCAGAAAAACTGGCAAGAAAGATAAAATTAGCTAAATAATTTTTAAAAGACAAATCGTTTAATATGTCACATAAAGTCCATCCTAAAATTTTCAGAGTAAAAGGCCCAGAAGACTGGCTTTCAAGAGGATTTTACCAGAAAAATCTTTCCAAATACTTGAAAGAGGATTTTTTAATAAGAAGCGTTTTAAAAAATAAGCTGAAGCAGGCATTAACCGAAGACATAGAAATTGAAAGGAACTCGTCAACTATAAAAATTATTATAAAAACGGCAAGGCCTGCCTTGGTAATTGGTCGTGGAGGCCAGGAAGTTGAAAAGCTAAAAAAAGAGATAGAAAAAGTTATTGAAAAAGCAAATCCGGAATTTAAGAAGGAGGGAAAGGATATAAAAATAGAAATACTGGAGATTAAAGCTCCATGGGCCAGCGCAAATCTTGCTGCCCAATGGGTTGCCTCCCAAATTGAGAAGAAAGTTCCCTATAGAAGAGTGCTAAAGATGGCTTTAAGGAAAATTATGGACCAGAAAGAGGTTAAAGGGGCAAGAATTGAGGTTTCGGGAAGGTTAAACGGCATTGAAATTGCAAGGAGTGAATGGTTAAGAGAGGGCAAGCTTCCAAGGCAGACGATGAGAGCAGTAATTGATTATGGGTTTTGCCAAGCCCATTGCACCTATGGGGTTATTGGCGTAAAGGTTTGGATTTACAAAGGCGAGAAATTTTAAATAAAAAATAACGATTAATTATATATGCTTGAGCCAAAGAAAATGAAATATCGCAAATGGCGTAAACAGCCAAGCAAAGGAGTTGAATCAAGAGGGGCAAGAATTGCTTTTGGCAGTTTTGGATTAAAATCGCTTGGCACGAGATGGATTAAGGCTTCCCAAATTGAAGCTGCAAGAAGAGTAATAGTGAGAACTTTAAAAAGGAAGGGAAAGCTTTGGATTAGAATTTTCCCTTATAAGCCGATTACTTCTAAGGGGAGCGAAGTTCCTATGGGCGGAGGCAAAGGAAGCGTTTCTTATTATGTTTTTCCGATAAGGCCGGGCAGAATTATCTTTGAACTTGATGGAGTTGCCGAAGATATAGCCAAAAAAGCGCTCGAAAAAGCTTCTGACAAATTGCCGATTAAAACAAAGTTTGTTAAAAAATAGGACTATAATTTATTATATTATTTTGCATTGCATATGAAAAAGAGAGATAAAATTAAAGATTTTTTCCAAATGACGCCGGGTGAACTTGAAATCTTATTGAGAGAGAAACGGGAAAAATTGAGGCAGTTTAGGTTTGATTTAGCCTCTGGCAAGGTTAAGGATGTAAGCCAGATTAGGGAAGCAAGAAAGGATATTGCAAGAATAATTACAATTTTAAAAGCTAAAAAGAGCCAAAATTCTTTAAAGGAAAAGGCGGGAAAAAAAGATTAAATATAAATTAAAAGACTATGCCAAAAAAACAGCTAATAGGAGAAGTGGTTTCAAATAAAATGCAAAAAACAGTTGTTGTTAGGGTTGCGAGAATAAAGGAACACAAGAAATACAAGAAGCGATATAAAGTTTACAAAAAATACAAAGCCCATACAGGCGACCAAAGCTATAGTTTGGGTGACAAGGTTTTGATTATGGAACATAGGCCAATTTCAAAAGAAAAACGCTGGATAGTTGTTAAAAAAATTTAGGCAATTAGCAAAATAAAGTTAAGGCAATAAAAGGAAATATGATTCAAAGGCAAACAATGTTAAATGTTGCAGATAACAGCGGGGCAAAAGTTGTCCAATGCATAAATATTCTTGGAGGCACTAAAAAACATTATGCTAGAATTGGCGATATTATTGTTGTTGCTGTCAAAAAAGCAAGGCCCAGAAAAGACATCAAACTGCATGATGTTGTTAAAGCAGTAGTAGTTAGGCAAAAACAGCCATACAGAAGAAAAGACGGAACTTATATTAGGTTTGACGACAACGCTTGTTGCATTTTAGTTCAAGACAAGAAGCTTCCGAAAGGGAACAGGATTTTAGGCCCTATTCCGCGTGAGCTTAAAGAAAAAGGATTTGAAAAAATAGTGACTTTGGCAAAAGACATAGTTTAATATAGTTTATAATTTTGCAATATTTATGAAGATAAAAAAAGGCGACCAAGTTTTAGTGATAAAGGGAAAAGACAGAGGCAAGAAAGGAAAAGTTTTGCGGAGTTTTCCAAAGGAAAACCGTGTTTTGGTTGAGGGAATAAATATTAGAAAGGTGCATAAGAAGCCAAAAAGGGAGGGGGAAAAGGGTCAGATTGTTGAAGTTGCTTTGCCTATTTATGTTTCAAAGGTAAAGCTGATTTGTCCGAGATGCGGACAGCCGGCGAGAGTTGGGTTTAAAGATTTTTCAAAGACGAAAGCAAAAGAAAAAATGCCAAGGTCAAAGGTCAGAGTTTGCAAAAAATGCGGCCAGGAAATTTAAAGTATTTGTGCTTTTATGTTAAGACTTAAAGAAAAATATAAGAATGAAGTAGCTAAAAAACTGCAGGAAAAATTTGGCTATAAAAACAAAGCAGCTGTCCCTTTCGTGGAGAAGGTTGTGGTAAATAGCGGTTTTGGCAAAATAGTAGCCGGCAAAGATTCTTCAGAGAGAAAGAAAATTATAGACAACATTATGAACTCTTTAAGTTTAATTACCGGCCAAAAACCTTCTTTGAGGAAAGCAAGAAAATCGATTTCCAGTTTTAAATTAAGGAAAGGCCTGCCAATAGGGGCAAAGGTTACTTTAAGGGGACAAAGGATGTATGATTTTATGGAAAAGCTTATTTTGCTTGTTTTGCCCAGAGTGAGGGATTTTAGGGGAATTGAGCCAGGCAAAGTGGATGAAAATGGGAATTTGACAATAGGCTTTAGGGAGTCTATGCCGTTCCCAGAGTTGAGTTTTGAAAAAGAAAAGAGTATTTTTAGTTTGGAGGTGACTGTTGTTACAAAAGCAAGAACAAGGGAAGAGGCTTTAGCTTTGCTAAGGTTGCTTGGTTTTCCAATAAAATAATAAAGTAGAAAATGGCAAAAAAATCACAAATTGCAAAATCACAAAAAAAGCAAAAGTACAGCACCAGAAAGGTGAATAGATGTTTTAGGTGCGGTCGGAGCAAGGGTTATTTAAGCAAATTTGGCTTATGTAGAATATGTTTTCGGGAGATGGCAAATAAAGGGGAAATCCCCGGCGTTAAAAAGTCTTCGTGGTAATTTTGAAAATAAAGCTAAAAATTTGAAATTTTAAATCTATGTCAGACCCAATCGCGGATATGTTAAACAGGATAATAAACGCCCAAGCTGTTTCAAAGCCGATAGTTGAAATTCCTTTTTCTATTGTTAAATTTAGGATAGCGGAGATTTTGAACGAAAAAGGTTTTATATTGGATTTTAAGAAAAGAATAAAGAAAAGGAAAAAATATTTGATTGTTATTTTAAAATACTTAGAAGGCAATAGGCCAGCCATATCAGGATTTAAAAGAGTTTCAAAACCGGGGCAGAGGATTTATAAGAAAGCAAAGGAAATAAAGCCGGTAAAAAACGGCTACGGATTATCTATAATCTCTACCTCAAAAGGGATTGTGGATGACAGCTTGGCAAGGAAGCAAAAACTTGGCGGGGAAGTGATTTGTGAAGTTTGGTGATTAAATATTGGTCGGACAGCAAAAAATATTTTTAGAAATAGCTTTAATTTTTTATGTCAAGAATAGGGAAAAAGCCAATTTTAATTCCAGAAGGGACAGAGGTTGAGATAAAAGACAGAGTTGTCTTTTTTAAGGGGCCAAAAGGAAATTTGTCTCAATCTATCCCAGAAGGCATCGGCGTAAAAAAGGAAGAGGCAAAGCTTTTGGTGTTTTTAGAAAGGAAAAACAAAAACACGCCGGCTCTTTGGGGCCTTACAAGAGCGCTTTTGCAGAATTGTGTTGATGGGGTGAACAAAGGCTTTGAAAAAAAACTTGAAATGGTCGGTATTGGCTACAGGGCAAAAAAAGAGGGCGAGAATATTTTAAATTTGGAAGTTGGTTTTTCTCACCCAATCAAGCTTGAAATACCAAAAGGGCTGGATGTTTCTTTAGAAAAAAATATTATTGCTATTTTTGGCATAGACAAGCAGAAAGTTGGAGAGTTTGCCGCAAAGATAAGGAAAATAAGGCCGCCAGAGCCGTATAAGGGAAAGGGAATCAGGTATTTGGGCGAAAGAATAAGAAGAAAGGAAGGGAAGAAGGCGGCAGGAGCAACAACTTAACTTTATAAATAAACTCAAAAGTTATGACAAAAGCAACAAGAAAACAGGCAAGAGCTATAAGGCATAAGAGAATAAGGGCAAGAATTTATGGCAGGCCGAATGTCCCGAGGCTTTGCGTTTTTAGGTCTTTAAAGCACATTTATGCCCAAATTATAGATGATGAAAATAATGCAGTTTTGCTGGCAGCAAGTGACTTTGAGATAAAAGAGAAACCAAAATCTGCCAAGCAGCCCTTAAAGCAAGGCGTTAAAGCAGAAAAGCGCCCTAAAAAGGTCGATTCAAAAGCGCTTGCTTCAAAAACCGGTGTTTCTTTTCAAGTCGGTAAGCTTATTGCTAAAAAGGCGGCTGCAAAAAAAATAACCAAAGTAGTTTTTGATAGGGCTGGCTATAAATACCATGGCAGGGTAAAAGCATTAGCCCAAGGGGCGAGGGAAGGCGGTTTAATTTTTTAAAAATATGTTAAGAAAAAACAGAAATTTCAAAAGGAACGAAAAAAAAGAGTTTGATTCAAGGCTTTTGGATTTGGCAAGGGTGACAAGGGTAACTGCGGGAGGGAAAAGGCTTAGCTTCAGGGCAGTTATCGTTTCTGGAAATAAAAAAGGGAAGATAGGCGTTGGCGTTGCAAAAGGGAGAGATGTTGCAATTGCCATTGAAAAAGCGACAAGGGCAGCTCAAAAAAATATGATAGAGGTTCCTGTTTTACAAGAAACAATACCTCACCAAGTAGATGCAAAGTATAGCTCTGCCTATCTTATTTTAAGGCCTCAAGCAAAAGGCAGAGGGCTGGTTGCAGGCGGCGCAGTGAGGACGATTTGCGAACTGGCTGGCATTAAAAATATTTCTTCTAAATTGATATCAAAATCAAGAAATAAGCTTAACATAGCCAGAGCGACGATAAAAGCTTTATTGAAATTAAGGCCTGCTGTTGATAAAAAGAAAGAAGATTTGCCAAAAAAAGAAACAAAAGAAGAAAAGGTGCAAAAAAGCAAAGACGCATCATAAATATTTTTAATTTTTAAAATGCAGATTCATCAAATAAAACCATTTCATAAATTAAAGAAAAAAAAGCGCATTGGAAGAGGAGGCAAGCGGGGCACTTATTCCGGCAGGGGAATTAAGGGCCAGAAATCTAGGAGCGGCGCAAAGTTCCAGCCAATCATACGGGAACTTATTAAGAAGTACCACAAGCTGAAAGGCTACCGCTATTCTGGTCGTAAGTTGAACCTTGCGGCAGTAAATCTTTCCCTGCTTGAAAAAAAGTTTAAGGATAATGAAACCGTTACCCCAAAGGTTTTAGTTGAGAAAAAAATGGTAAGGAAAATTAAAGGCAGAGTTCCAATGGTTAAAATTTTAGCCAATGGCCAGTTAACGAAAAAGCTTACAATAAAGAATTGTTTGCTTTCAAAAAACGCAAAAGATAAAATAGAAAAAGCAGGAGGAAAAATAATTTAATTTTATTATTGTTTATAATTTCATTATGTGGTATCAAAAGTTAGCTTTAATATTCAAAGACCGCCAGCTCCGCAACAAAATTTTATTTGTTTTATTTGTTCTTGCTGTTTTTAGGCTTGCGGCAAATATTCCAATACCGGGCATAGACTTGACAAAGATTAAAGAATTTTTCGCCCAAAACCAATTTTTTGGCTTGCTAAATCTTTTTGTCGGAGGCACGATGAGCAGGCTTTCAATTGTTATGCTCGGCCTTGGCCCATATATTACGGCGATTATTGTCATCCAGCTTTTGACAATGGTTTTCCCAAAACTGGAAAAGATGTACAAAGAAGAAGGCGAAGAAGGGAGACGGAGATTTAACCAATACGGCAGAATTCTAACCGTTCCATTAGCCGCCCTTCAAGCTTACGCGATGCTTACTCTTTTCAGGAAACAAGGCCTTATCTCCGGATTGAGCCCTATCCAGCTTACAGCTTCCATAATAACTATCACTGGCGGCGCTTTGTTTTTAATGTGGCTTGGGGAATTGATTTCAGAGAAAGGGATTGGCAATGGGGTTTCTATTTTGATTTTTGCGGGCATTGTCGCGAGAACCCCTTCCGAAATTTTTAGAATAGCCGCCAACTGGGATCCGTCGCAGATTCCTTCTATTGTTGCCTTTTTTGCCGTGAGTTTCGTTATTATTTATTCTGTTGTTTTGGTAAACGAAGGAAAAAGAAATATTCCTGTTTCTTTTGCAAAAAGGGTTAAGGGAAACAAAGTTTACGGCGGGACATCAACATCCCTGCCAATAATGATAAATCCTGCGGGAGTTATGCCAATCATCTTTGCTTTAAGCATTATTTTATTTCCGCAAATGATTTCAAACTATTTTGCCCACAGCTCGAATTCTTTTATTGCAAAACTATCGCTGCAAATATCAAATTTTTTCCAAAATGGATGGGCTTACGGAATAACATATTTTATTTTAGTTTTCCTTTTTACTTATTTCTACACAGCTGTAACCTTTGACCCAAAGGCTATTTCAAACAACCTTCAAAAAATGGGCGGTTTTGTTCCCGGAATTAGGCCCGGCGAGTCAACAAGAATTTTTATCCATAAAATTCTTTATAGGATTCTTTTTATAGGGGCAACTTTTTTAGGCGGCGTGGCTATTATGCCAAATATTGTCCAAGGGATAACCGGGATCCAGACGTTTAGCTTCATAGTCGGCGGCACAGCCCTCTTGATTATTGTTAGCGTTGTTTTGGATACATGGAGGCAGATAAAGGCCCAGATGGAGATGCGCGAATATGAGACATTTTAACCAAAAATTTTAAATTGCCGTTAAGCTTATGAATAAAAAATTAGTTGTAATTTTAATGGGAGCGCCCGGCGCTGGCAAGGGAACCCAAGGGAAACTTTTGTCTGAAAAACTAAATTTGTATTATTTTGAAACAAGCAATGTCATAGAGCAGGCTTTCAATTCTGCAAAGGAAACAGACTATGTTTCAATAAAAGGGAAGAAATATTTTTTTGGCAAAGAAAAAGAACTTTGGCTTGGAGGCGCTTTATGCGACCCGCTATTTGTTTCTTATTTAGTAAAGGGCAAAATAAAGGAATTATATGGAATGGGCAAGAATTTGCTTCTTTCCGGGTCGCCAAGGACGCTTGGCGAAGCAAAAGAAATAATGCCGTTGCTTGAAAAGTTATATGGCAAAAAGAATATAAAAATTATTTTATTGGAAATATCAGCAAAAGAGTCAATTTTTAGGAATTCTCACCGTAGAATTTGCGAGCTAATGCGCCATCCAATTTTATATTCAGAAGAAACAAAAAAGCTTAAAATATGCCCGCTTGACGGCTCAAAACTCATTAAAAGAAAAGGATTGGACAATCCAAAAATAATTAAAACAAGGTTAAAAGAGTACAGCAAAAGGACTCTCCCTTTGGTTGATTTTTTAAAAACCAGAGGCTTAAAAGTGGAAAAAATTAATGGCAAGGGTACGGTTGCTCAAGTTTTTAAAAGAGCTCTTAAGGTTTTAAAATGATTACGGTAAAGACAGAAAAGGAAATAGAGATAATGAGAGAAGGCGGACAATTGCTGGCTGATATTTTAGAAGAGGTCAGCAAAAAGGTTGCCCCTGGCGTAACTACAAAAGAGCTTGATGCCCTTGCAGAAAATCTTATTTTAAGGAATAAAGCAAAACCAGCCTTTAAGGGTTATGGAGGCTTTCCGGCTACTTTATGCACTTCTGTAAACAATGTTGTTGTCCATGGAGTTCCATCAGACAGGCGGCTTGAAGAAGGCGATATTATATCATTGGACATTGGCCTCGTCTACAAAGGCTTTTTTGCTGATATGGCTAAAACAGTTGCTGTCGGTTCTGTTAATCCAGAAGCGATGCGCCTTATTAGGGTAACCAAGAAAGCCTTAAAGCTTGCGATTAAAAAGTCAAAACCCGGCAACACTTTTGGAGACATAGGCAATACTATTCAGCGTTATGTTGAATATCAGGGATTTGGCGTTGTCAGAGACCTTTGCGGGCACGGCATTGGCACAGAGCTTCATGAGGAGCCCGAAATTTTAAATTACGGAAAACGGCATTCTGGTCCGAAAATAAAAGAAGGAATGGTTTTTTGCATAGAACCGATGGTTGCAATGGGAGATTGGCATATCAAAAAATCAGCCGACAAATTTGGCTATGAAACAAAAGATGGCTCTCTCTCGGCTCACTTTGAGCATATGGTAGCTGTTAAAAAAGACGGCCCTCATATTTTAAGCCTTCCAACGCTGACATCGTAGTTTTTCTGGTAATAACTAATAAAGAATTTTCTCCTATATTTTTTCATTCTGTTGTTTCTTAAAAAATAAAAATTTGTTATAATTTATTAAATCTGCCCGTGAGCAAAAGGTTATTTTTGTCTTAACCTAAAAATAAAAATGAAACTATCCGTAATTGTCCCAGCATATAATGAAGAAAAGCGTTTGCCATACACATTAAGGGAAATTGATAAATATTTGTCAAAACAGAATTATGATTACGAAATTATTGTTGCAAACGACGGCTCAACAGACAGGACAGCTTTGGTTGTTAAAGATATGGCCAGTGAAATAAAAGGCTTAAGGCTGATTGACAACAGCGAGAACCATGGCAAGGGATATGTGGTTTATAAGGGCCTTTTAGAGGCAAAAGGGGATTTCCGGATTTTTACTGATTCTGACAATTCAACTTCTATCGACCAGATTGAGAAAATGTGGCCCGAGTTTGATAATGGTTGTGATATAGTTATTGGCTCAAGAGACATAAAAGGGGCAAAGCTTGTTCCTCCCCAGCCTTGGTATAGGGAGATGCTTGGAAAGGTATTTTGCATTTTAGTAAAAATAATAGTGGGCTTAAAGCATATAAGTGACAGCCAATGCGGATTTAAGGCCTTTAAAAAAGAAGTGGTAGAGGAGATTGTTCCCAGATGCAAAATTGAAGGTTTTGGCTTTGACCCGGAAATATTAGTTCTTGCCCAAAAAATGCACTATAAAATTAAGGAAATTCCAGTTGTCTGGAAAAACGATGCCCATAGCAAGGTGAGCGTAAAAAGCATGGCAGTTGCCGTTTTTGAGCTTCTAAAAATTAGGTGGAATTTAATAACAGGCAAATATGGGATATAAAGCAAAAAGGAGAGACAATAAATTATTTCAGAAAAAAAGCTATTTTGGCGAAAGCAAGTTTCCGTCCGAACTGCGCTTGGATAGGGTGAGCGGCGATTGGGTTGTTATTGCAACTGGCCGGGCAAGGAGGCCGGAAACTTTTAAGAAAGAAAAACGCTATAAAGAAAAGATTTCGCCTTCTCTTTGCCCTTTTTGCAATATTGAAACCCAAGAAAAGCCTGTTCTTATTTTTTCAAATGGCAAAGAAATCCAGCTAAAACCCTCTGGCAAGGTTCCAAAGAATTGGACAACCATTGTTATCCCAAATAAATATCCGGCTGTTATCCCTTATCCAAATCTAAACGAAAGGACAGAAGGGCAGCTTTACAAGAGGATGAATGCTGTTGGTTTTCACGAAGTAGTGGTTACCAAAAGCCATTATAAGCAAATTGCGCAATTTGATGTCCAAAGAATTAAAGAACTTATAGATGTTTTCCAAAAAAGATATCTTTCTTTAATGAAAGAGAATTTTGTAAATTACATTTCTATTTTCCATAACCATGGCGCAGAAGCGGGAGCGTCAATTGCTCATCCCCATTCGCAAATAATAACCACCCCGTTGATTGATGTTGATTTGAAAAAAGCGCTTTTTAGGGCAAAAACTTATTACAAGAAAAACAAGAAGTGCATTTATTGCCAGATGAACCAATGGGAGAAGAAATCAAATAAAAGGATTGTCTTTGAGAACAAAGACTTTTTGGCTGTTTGTCCATTTGCTTCAAAATCTGCCTTTCAGGTTATAATTTCTCCAAAAAAGCATCTTCCTTATTTTGAAAAGGCGACAGAAAGCGAAAAAATTGGTTTAGCCAAAGCTTTTAAAGCGGTTCTTGGTATGCTTTACAAGGCGCTTGGCGATCCTGCTTATAACTTTTACCTCCATACTGCTCCTTCTGATGGGAAGAAATACGATTATTATCATTGGCATTGGACAATTGTGCCAAAGACATCTGTTTGGGCAGGCTTTGAGATAGGGACAAAAATGGAAATATCAACCATTGAACCAGAAAGAGCAGCTCTTTATTTGCGCAAGCAGAAGCTTAAATGAATTTTTATTATTTGCTATGAAAAAAATTATTGTTGCGAATTGGAAAATGAACCCGCAAAAGCCAAAAGAGGCTGAGAGAATTTTTAATTATTTGCTGAAAAATCTGAAAACAAAAACAAAGGCTTTGGTTGTTGTTTGCCCGCCGTTTTTGTATATAGAAAAACTGCTTAATATAAAAAAGAAAAGCAGGAGTAAAGCCGTTAAGTTGGGCGCTCAAAATTGTTTCTGGGAAGAAAAGGGGGCATATACGGGAGAAGTTTCTCCAAATATGCTCAAAGCTTTTGGAATTGATTATGTAATTTTGGGCCATTCAGAAAGAAGATTTATTTTAGGCGAAAACAGCCAAACAATTTCAAGAAAAATAAAGCAGGCTATAAAAGCCGGCTTAACTCCAATTCTTTGTATCGGCGAGCCAAGAGAAGAGCGAAAAAAAGGAAAAGCTTTTCAGTTTTTAGAAAAAGAAATTAAATCATCGCTAAAAGGGATATCTTTGCAAGAAGCAAAAAAAGTGATTATAGCCTACGAGCCGATTTGGGCGATTGGCACGGGCAATTTTTGCCCAGCTGACGACGCTTTAACTGTTGCTTTATTTATTAAAAAAGTTGTTTCCAAAAGGTTTGGCGCCAAAACTGCTAAATCTCTTAAAGTCCTTTATGGCGGAAGCATTGACGCTAATAATGCAAAAAGTTACCTTAAACAAGAGGCAATTAGCGGATTACTCGTAGGCAGTAGCTCGCTTAAGCCAAAAGAGTTTTTAAAGATTATCAAAACAGCTTAAAAAATTGTGCTCGCCAAGCAATATCTTGGGCTTGTGCTTACCCTTAAACCAAACTCTAAACTCTAATATCCAAATCCTAAACAAACCACAAATTCCAATGACCAAATGTTTTTATTATTGGTCATTGGTCATTTTTTCGTCATTCGTCATTCGGGTTTCGTCATTTACAAACTATTTTGATTTGTGATTTGTAATTTAGAATTTGTTTAGAATTTAGAATTTAGGATTTAGGATTTCTACCAACGAGTCCGGGTCTCGTTGATAGACCTTCCCCCTGTCATTGCGAGGAACGAAGTGACGAAGCAATCCCAGATTGCCGCGTCGTCCCGCTGAAAGCGGGGCTCCTCGCAAGGCAGCGAAAAATGAAAAACTAAAAATGAAAAACTAAAATGCAAAATTAAAAGAGATTTTGAATTTTTAATCATTAATAATTTTCTTTGAAATAAAAGCCATGGCAGTTATTTCAAAGAAATTAAATTGGATGAAAAATCAAAAAAAGGGAAATTTAGGATTTGTTTAGAATTTAGAATTTAGGATTTTTGTGCTTACCAAGGGTAAGCACAACTTTGTTTTGCGCAATTTTTTACGCCACATAAGGCCAAGCCTTGATTTTAGAAGGATAAATTTTATAATCAAAGATGACCGATATAAAAAAACTTTCTTTTTACAACCCGAATTTGGGAGGAGTTAGTTTCAATGGAGTAGTAGAGCATGTTGTTGGCTACTTAAAAGAAGCGCCCGGGGAATTTTACGAGATTGTGGTTGGTTGCGATTCTTCTTCTGAAAAGGAGCCGGTTTTTCCAGTTGTTTTGGTTGTTTTGAGGGCAGGCAAAGGCGGAAGGTTTTTCATATCAAAAATTAGATTTAACCAGTCAAAGGAAAAAAAGTTTCATAATTTTCACCAAAGGATACTTCAAGAGGTTTTAATTTCCTGCGATGTCGCCTTAAATTTTAGAGAATCAATAGAAAAATCAGTTAAGAAGCTTAGCTTTCCTGTAAACTATAGGTTCCAATATATTCATGCAGATGTTGGCGCAGAAGGAAGGACAAAAGATATGATAAAAGAGGTAAGCGGATTGATTGAGAGCAACGGCTTTAAAGCAAAAATAAAGCCCGAATCATTTGCCGCTTCCATTGTCGCTGATAGGTTTACTTAAATTGCCTTTGCTAAAAATATATGTTGCCTTCAGAAGAAATAAGAAAAAGTTTTTTGGATTTTTTCAAAGAAAAAGGGCATAAAATTGTTCCTTCTTCTTCCATTATTCCGGCAGACCCAACCTCTCTTTTTACTTCTGCGGGTATGCAACAATTTGTTTTATACTTAAACGGGAGCAGAGATGTTTTAAGGGAGTTTGCGACAAGGCAGTTAGCTTCTTGCCAAAAGTGCGTCAGGACAGTTGACATAGAGGAAGTGGGCGATGATACTCACCATACTCTTTTTGAGATGCTTGGCAACTGGTCTATTGGCCAAGACCGAAATTCAGGTTATTTTAAAGAAAAAGCGATTGAATATGCGCTTGAATTTTTTTGCGATAGATTAAAGTTTGATAAAAATAAACTGTGGATAACTTTTTTTAAAGGGGAAAAGGAAATACCCGCTGACAAGGAGGCTGTTCGTATATGGGAGAAAAACGGCATTCCAAAAGAAAGGATAAAAGGGTTTGGTTCCTCTGATAATTTTTGGGGGCCTGTTTCTGAAACAGGACCCTGCGGCCCTTGTTCTGAAATACACTATGACAGGGGTGAGAAGTTTGGTTGCTCAAAACCCGGTTGCGGCCCAAATTGTCCCGATTGCAGCCGTTTTGTAGAGCTATGGAATCTTGTTTTTATGGAATACAATAAAGTTCACAGCAGCGCAAGTGGCAAGTTTTATTACGAGAAACTGCCTCAAAAAAGCATAGATACAGGAATCGGTTTTGAGAGAATTGTCAGCATTATCCAAGAAAAAGACTCAGCTTATGAAACAGACCTTTTCTATCCATTGATAAAAATTATAGAAAAGATTTCGCAAAAGCCCTATGAAGACAACAAGAAAAATTTTAGGATATTAGCCGACCATCTAAGGGCAGTTTCTTTTATGATAGCCCAAGGCATTTTGCCAAACAATTTAGGCAGGGGATATATATTAAGAAGGCTTTTAAGGAGAATTTACAGGACTGCGAATGTTTTAAGCCTTCCGTCTGGTTGGGAAAGAGAATGTATTGATTGGATAGTTAAAAAATACAGCGGCGTTTACCCCGAGCTTTTGTCAGAAACAAATGATATTGTGATTGTCAGCAGCAAAGAATACGAAAAGTTTGGCAAGGCAATTAGGGAAGGAATGAAGTTCTTTGAAAAGTTGGTATCAGATAAATTAAAGAAAAAACTGCCAAAAGTTATTAAGGGCGAAGAAGCATTTTCCCTTTATGAAACATACGGATTTCCTTTTGAATTTATCTTGCAATTAGCGGAGGAAAAAGGCTTTAAAGTGGACAAAGAAGGCTTTTTGAAGTGGTCTGGCAGGCACCGTGAAATTTCCCGCAAGGGGGCAAAGAAAAAATTCGGAGGGCTTGGCATAGAAGAAATTACAAAAGAAGGCGATAGGATAAAAGTTACAAGGCTCCATACAGCGACGCATCTTCTTCAAGCAGCTTTGAGAAAAGTTTTAGGCAGCCAAGTTAAACAAATGGGTTCTGACATAAACCCCAAAAGGCTTCGTTTTGATTTTTCTTTCAGCAGGAAAATGACCCCCGAAGAAATTAAAAAAACTGAAGATTTGGTTAACAAAAAAATAAAACAGGCCCTAAAAGTAAAAGAGGAAAAAATGCCCTTTAAAGAAGCAATAAATCAGGGGGCGCTTGCTTTCTTCAAGGAAAAGTATCCGGAAGTTGTAAGCGTTTATTCTATTTTTGACCAAAAGACAGGAGAAGTTTTTTCAAAAGAAGTTTGCGCTGGGCCCCATGCAAAAAGCACAAAGGAGCTTGGAAAATTCAAGATTATTAAAGAAGAGTCATCTTCGCGGGGCGTAAGGAGAATCCGCGCAGTTTTAGAACAATAAAACTTAGCCAAAATGAAATTTCCATTTGTTAAAAAAACAAAAGAAGAAAAGTTTTTAGCCTTGGATTTTAGCTACGAATATGTTTTTGCTGCGCTTTTTAGCAAGCGGAAAGGCGAAAAAGTAATAGAAAAGGTTGCTGTCCAGCCGATAGAGAAAATTGGCGTTTTTGAATACAGAGATTTTAATTTTGAGGTTGTAAAATCCGCTGTTGATAAAATTATCGCAAAATTTAAAATCAAAAAAAAGCTTCCAAAAATCAATGTAATTGCCAGTTTTCCTTCAGACGAACTTTTGCTTGAAACCGTTGATGTTTCCGTCAAAAGGGATAAGAGTGTTGAAAACGAAAAAATATCCGAGTCGCAGGCAAGCCAGATATACGAGCAGGTAAAACAAAAAGTAAGGGAAAAAGTTCTTGACAAGGCAAGGAGAATAAAAAGCGGATTTTATTCCGAAGATATAAGGATTATAAAAGAAAAGATATTGGAAGAAAAAATTTTAGGGTATAATGTTTCATCAATTGTGGGCTTTAGGGGAGGGAGTTTGAACTTTAAAGTTTTAGTTGTTTTCTGTTCTGCCTATCATTTTAATTTTATTGAAAAATTAAAAAATGCCCTTTTTATTAAAAAAATTGGAATTTACCACAAAGTTGAGGGCCTCTCTAATTTTGTAAAAGCTTATTCTGATTCGCCAGAAATTTTTATTGAAGTAGAGGAAAAGAACACTAATGTATTTTTGTTCAAAAAAAATTTGCAGTCTATTCTCTCTTTTAATCTCGGGACATTTGCCTTTTCAGACGCTCTTTCAAAGAATCTTAATCTTACAACAAAGGAAAGGCAGGAAATTGAACAAAGGTTTTTTTTGAAAGATTTAAGCGAAAGCAGTTTAGAAAGGATACGGGATATTATTTCTCTTCCCCTAAAAGAGTGGAGCGGAAAGCTTTCATCGTTGGTATTGAAAAATGCGCAAAGCTTTAATTTTTCCTGCAGGAAAATTTTTCTTTTTAGCGAACAAAATTATTTAGAAGAAGTCAAAAATTCCATTGAAAAGTCTGATTTGGTTTCAAAGCTGAGCCAGCTTGAAAAAATTTTTTACCTTTTGCCAAATGATTTGAAAATTAAAGTTAAGGGGAAAAACAATCTTGCGGCAAACTTTACGCCATTATTTTTGTTAGTTCTCGTTGTTTAATTTTAAAACCATAAAAATATGCAAGATAAAGTCATTGACATTTTGCCTCCCGAGGAAAGCAACCAGGAAAAGCGTTTAGAAAAGCACATTGAAATCAAAAAGAAAAAAGGGCATCGTTTTTTCGTTGTTATTTTGGTTTTATTGGCGCTTTCTTTTTCTGTTGTTTTCTTTTCTACCGCCTATTCAAGCCTTAATATAAAACTTCAGATAGCCCAGAGGGAAGTTAGCATTCAAGACGAAATTGAAGCGGATGTCAGCCAGCTTTCAGTTGATTTTGACAAAAAGATAATACCAGCAAGGATTTTTAAATCAGAAAAAAAGGCGGTTAAAACATTCAAATCAACAGGCGAAAAAGAAGAACAGGGAAGGGCAGAGGGATTTATCAGGATTTACAATAATAGCCGTTCCGGTTCGGTTGCCTTAAGGGCAAATACGCGGTTTCTTTCATCAAAAGGAGCAAAAATATTTACGATTCAAGACAAGGTAGTTATACCCCCCGCGCGCGTTGAAAACGGAAAAACAGTTGCCGGCTTTGTTGACGCGAAAGTTGTTGCCCAAAATCCGGGGCCTGATTACAACATAGGCCCGTCAAAGTTTTCTGTTCCGGGGTTAGTCGGCACTAATTATTATTATACTATTTGGGCAGAGTCAAAGAGCGATATGAAAGGCGGTTTTGCCAATAAAATTAGCATTGTTTCGCAAAATGATTTAGATAACGCAAAGAATAAACTGCAGGAAGAGTTAAGAGAAGAAGCAATCAGCCAGATAAAAAATGCGCTTGCCTCAAAATTTATTGTCCCAAAAGAAGCGTTTTCTGTTGATAATTTCCAATTTTCTTGCAACAAAGATGTCGGCGAACCAGCAGCAGAGTTTGAGTGCAGCGGCGACCTTTTAATGAAGGGAATAGGGTTTAAGCTTTCTGATATAAAAGACCTTGCTTCTTATCTTATCAAAAGCAATTATAAAAGTTTATCCGAAAAGCTTAGGGAAGAAACCGTTGTCCTTGATTATTATCCAAAAACTATTCTTCTAAAACAAGGAAAAGTTATTTTGTCTCTATCAGCAAAAGGCGACCTGTACAAAGCGATTGAAAAAGAAATACTTTTGTCGCAGATTATCGGCAAAGAAAGCAGCCAAATAGAAAGGGCTATTTTAAAAAGCTGTCCGCAGGCAGAGGGCGTAAAGCTTGAATTCCGGCCGTTCTGGGTTAAAAAGGCTCCAAAAAATCCCGAAAGAATTAAAATCCAGCCGGAATTTGCAGACTAAATTAAAAGTTGTGCTTACCCTTTTTGTACTTGCCAAAGGCAAGCACAAAAATCCTAAATCCTAAATCCTAAATTCTAAACAAATTCTAAATTTCCCTTTTTTTGATTTTTCATCCAATTTAATTTCTTTGAAATAACTGCCATGGCTTTTATTTCAAAGAAAATTATTAATGATTAAAAATTCAAAATCTCTTTTAATTTTGCATTTTCATTTTTCATTTTTCATTTTTCATTTTTCGTTTTTCGTTTTTCGCTGCCTTGCGAGGAGCCCCGCTTTCAGCGGGACGACGCGGCAATCTGGGATTGCTTCGTCACTTCGTTCCTCGCAATGACAGGGGGAAGGTTTATCAACGAGACCCGGACTCGTTGGTAGAATTCCAATAGTTTAGTAATTTGAATTTGGATGTTAGCTGACAGGTAGCGGATTTTAGATTGAATGTTTAAGTTTTGCGCCTGTTTTCTTTTTCCAGTTTTCTCTCAATTTTCCCGATTCTTCTTTCCAGTTTTTTCAGCAAACCAGTCAATTTTTTCAACTCCTCCAGAATTAATTTTTGTTCGTATTTGTAGCCTTTTTCCTCTAATTCCAGTTGGAAGTGTAAGGTTTGCTCGTCTGCCAGTTTTCGCGCCTTTTTAGCCATTTTCCGAAAAATATGCTTTTTTTTACAAGTATATTTTTCTTTTATTCCCAGAAGTGATTTTAAGCCGAGATTTTTTAGTATTTTATTTGTCAGGAAAAGATTCCCTTCTTTGTTCCTGCTGTCTTTGTTCCGGCTTAAATAACGGCGTAATCTCATCCTGATAAAGCCATCAAGTTTTTCAAAAGTTCTTTTACAATGAGCGAATTTATAGTAGTGGCCAAAGCCCAAAATTTGGTTGTTTAAAGATTTGATGATTGCTTTTTGAGGTTTTTTTCTTGTTAAACGGGTTAATTTAATAATTTTCTTTTTAAAATTTTCAATTTTTTCTTCCTGAATCGTGAAATAACCGGCAAAAAAATAAAAACCGATAAAATTAACCTTATCTTGATGAAATTTTCCAGATTTTAATTTCTTTTCGTTTATTTCTAGATTTAATTCTGTTAATTTTGGCAAAATTAAGTTTTTGAGCAGAAATTCCGGCTCTTTCTTGTTTTTGCAAAAAACTAAATAATCATCCATCTGCCGAAGAAAAGGGTTTTTAAGGTTTAAGTCTAAATCCAAAAGAAAAACACTTGCTAAAACCCAAGAAAGACGAGAACCGATTGATAGCCCTTTGCCATAGGGTGATTGAGATAAAAAGATTGGAATTTCATTTTTCAGATATTTTTTAAATCTTCTTGAGGGTTGCTTATGCTGGATTTTTTGATAAATCTCAGACATTTTTTTCAGGAGAATTTGATGATTGATGGAGGGATAATAAAGCCGAATATCAAAACGCAAAAAATAGGGATATTTTTTGGAAGTTTCTTTGACAAAGTTCAGGGCTTTGGACGGAATCGGCTGAATTAAAAAATGCTGAGGAAATTTTTCTTTTATTCTTGGCCTGAATTTCCGCAATAAAAAATCAGCCAGAAGTTTTTCCTCGGGTTTTTTGCGGGCTTTAAAATAAGGAAGATTATTTGTATTTTTAGGCATATAACGTTTATCAACGAGTCCGGGTCTCGTTGGTTAATTTGTTTGTAATTTGTAATTTAGGATTTGTTTAGAATTTAGGATTTAGGATTTGAGATTTAACATTTTGTGTTTACCCTTGGCAAGCGCACATCCTGAGCAACTTATTTTTCAGAGATTGGGTCGCTGGGAAAAACCCGAATTCCTAAATCCGAAACCCGAAAAAATACCAAATTCCCAATGACCAAATGTTTTTATTATTGGTCATTGGTCATTTTTTCGTCAT
>JAGGTS010000068.1 GCA_021163625.1 bacterium
AGCAAAGAAGTAAAGGCTCTCCAAGAGCTGTTGTCTAAGGATAAGGATATTTATCCCCAAGGAATAACAAGCGGTTTCTATGGAAAACTGACCCAGCAAGCTGTCCAGAGGTTCCAGTGCAAATACCGCATTGTTTGTTACGGGACGCCTTATACAACAGGCTATGGAACAGTAGGCCCTAAAACCCGAGAAAAGCTTAGGCAGGTATATGGATCAGGATTAGCTGCCAATGCCCAAGAAACAAACAAACAACCTTTATCCAACCAATCCTTGGAAAAACAGGAAGCAATCCAGCAGTTAAAAGAGAAAATCAAGCAGCTTCAACAGCAAATCATCCAGCTAATGTCCCAATTAGTAGAACTGCTTAACCAGGAGATTAAATCAATGCCAAGAAAAGGGATATCAGAATAGGGAAAGCTCTATTCTTCTTATTTCCCTTTAACTGGCTGCGCTAAGAGTAAGCGCACAGTGTTAAATCCTAAATTCTAAATTCTAAATTCTAAACAAATTCTAAATTACAAATCACAAATCAAAATAGTTTGTAAATGACGAAACCCGAATGACGAATGACGAAAAAATGACCAATGAACAATAATAAAAACATTTAGTCATTGGGAATTTGGTATTTTTTCGGGTTTCGGATTTAGGAATTCGGGTTTTTCTCAGCGACTCCATCTCTGAAAAATAAGTTGCTCAGGATGTGTGCTTACCAAGGGTAAGCACAAAAGAGTAAGCATAATTAAGCATAAAACTTGATTTATAATTAAAATTTGCTAATATAAAAAATAATTTTAATTTTGTTTATTTTCTAAGCCAAGATAGCTCAGGTGGTTAGAGCACGTCATTGGTAATGACGAGGTCGTGGGTTCAACTCCCACTCTTGGCTCAAAAAACAGTTAAATAAATTTATGGCTAAAAAGAAAAAATCTTTTGTAAAACTCCAATGTCAGGAATGCAAACAGATAAATTATTATACTCAAAAATCAAAAAACGTTGAGGGTAAATTGGAATTGAAAAAATTTTGCAAGCATTGCAGGAAGCACACATTGCACAAAGAAACGAAGAAATAAAAAATTAAGATGCTTTTATGTTAATTAAAATCAAAAACGAAGAATTGGTAAAGGAACTTATTGGTGAGGTAAAAGATTTCCCATTGTATACAACGCAGTTAATAAATTTAGCCAATCAAAATGCTCAAGGCACTAGGCCGCGAGTTGTTGGACAATTGACAGAACTTATTAAAGAGTGCCCAGAGAAAACTTATAAAGGTTGGAAAAATTGGTATCTTTCCAAATATCCTAATGCTATTGAAAGCGCTACGGAGAGAATTAATGAAATGATGGATAAGTTAAAAGAAGCCATAAAATCAATTGACAAGCCAATGATAAAAAAGTGGGTTGAGGATTTGGTTTTAGAGAAAACTTTTATTGGTTTAAAATTTCAAGAAGCAATTTTGAAGAAAGTTGCTTCCATTAAAAAAGCTAATTACAGGCTTGCTGGACCAGAAGAAGAATCACAGGGTATAGATGGATTTATTGGCGATATTCCAGTGTCTATAAAACCTATAACCTACAAAACTAAAGACGCTTTAAGAGAACAAATTAAAGCCAAAATTATTTTTTATAATAAAATTAAATCTGGTCTAGAGATTAATGCAGATAATGTGTTAAAATGAAGTAATATGGCTACTACCCATAAAATTATTATAGGGGATTCACGGAATATGGCTGAGGTTGAAAAAGAATCGGTTCATCTTATTATTACCTCACCCCCATATTGGCAAATAAAAGATTATGGAGACTCAAACCAAATTGGTTTTAATGATACTTACAAGAATTACATTAGTAATTTAAATAAAGTTTGGTCTGAATGTTATCGGGTTTTATATCCCGGCTGTAGATTATGCGTGAATATAGGAGATCAATTTGCCCGAGCAGCAACTTATGGAAGATATAAAATCATACCTATTCGGGAAGAAGTCATTAGATTTTGCGAGTCAATTGGATTTGATTATATGGGTGCTATTATTTGGCAGAAAAAGACTACTATGAACACTACAGGTGGAGCTTCAGTAATGGGTTCTTTCCCTTATCCCCGCAACGGGCTTATTGAGATTGATTACGAATTTATATTGCTGTTTAAAAAGTTAGGGCAGTCACCGAATCGAGTCAGCAAAGAAATCAAAGAAGAATCTAAATTGTCAAAAGAGGAATGGAGAAAATATTTTACAGGACATTGGAATTTTGCTGGTTGTAAGCAAGATAAGCATATTGCTATGTTTCCAGATGAATTGCCGAGACGACTTATAAGAATGTTTAGTTTTGTTGGCGAAACTGTTCTTGATCCATTTTTAGGGAGCGGGACTACCTCAAGAGTAGCGAGAGAATTAAAGAGGAATTCAATCGGATACGAAGTTAACAAAAATTTTTTACCGATAATTAAAGACAAAATCGGCAAAAATAAACCATCCTTATTTGACCAAAAAGATATAATTAAAGTTATTTACCAGAATAACAAAAAAGAGAACAATAATCGTTTAGTAAAAATTAGCGAAAACAACAAAGCGATCGACAATCGTATCCGTCATCCTGAATATTGGAAAACATTGAAAAACCAAAGCTTTTAAAATGATCTTGTTTGAGATCTGCCTTTTAAAATCCGTGTATTGTTTTGAAAAAATTTTGCAAACATTGCAGGAAGCACACATTGCACAAAGAAGTTAAAAAATAAGGGGGCGTCGGTTAACTGGCAAACCACCGGTCTCCAAAACCGGAATACTGCAGGTTCGAAGCCTGCCGCCCCTGCCTTTGTTTTTATTGACTTTTTGGCATAATTTTGCATAATATGCGTAATATTTAAAACCATGCTTTGCATGGTTTTGTTCTTTAAAAATTAAGTTTAATTTCAAATAACTATTTGAAAGGGCCAGAAATAAAAAAATAAAAAAGATAGAGGAGGCACAAATGAAATTGAAGTTTGAAGATCCTTCAAAAAATGTAAAACGATTAGAGGAAGCAACAGGCGAAAGCATTGAAGAGCTTATTGTCAGGGGAACAGCAAAAGCCCTTCGTCCTCTTGAGCAAGAAATCTATTTTGAGCTTCTTAAGAACGAAATTGAAGGAGAAATAGGGTTTTTAATTTCCACATTGCCGGATGATTCTGACCGTATTTCTATTGGTGTTTATTATGCTCCCTTGGAAACATTTGGCTTGTGGTTTGAACTGGGGATGCCTCTTTTTGAATTTTCATTTCCGTTTCGTTTTTTTATGTCTAACCCCGAAGAGGTTAAGGGCGATGGCGAAATAGAGGGAGTTGCTTTTGATGAGTGCTCAAAAGAGGCAAGCAAAATCATAAAAGAAGGCTTTCCAGTTTTCTTTAAAAAGGCAACAAGAAGGATAAGGGCAGTTTTGCAGTATAGGCACAGCGGTTTAGAGTTTTTTAGAGAGGAAAATTAAAGCGGGAAGAAAAAAGGTCCTTTCAAAATTAAAAGGGCGTGGATACGCGCCCTCTTTTATTTGTAATTGAAAATTTATTATAATAAGGTATTAAATAGCGCGAGAATGTAAGTGCGGAAAAAAATATAAAAAATATAAGTAAAATTTAAATTTTAGGCGCTAAAAAATGTCAAAAAGAAAAACATATTCAATAAGCGATTTAATCCTTTTCTCTTTATATTCTTTGCCAGCCAAGAATAATATAAGTTTTGAGAGGCTGGTAAAAGAGTGCTTTCAGTCCTTTCCTCAAGTTTTTTCTTTTAAACAATATTCCCAATGGCCGGACGCAAGAAAACTTGATAGGCCGCTCCGTTTGTTAAGAGGCAAAAAATTTATTAGCATTGACCGCAAGACAGGGAACATAGGCATAACTTCGCTTGGCCAAAAGAGGGCGAAAGAAGTGTCAAAACTTTTGAGACAGGGGAAGCTTTTATAAAATAAAATTTATGCGTTTTTAAAACGTTGAAGATTTATTTTTAAAATGATATATTTTTAGAGCCAGCGTTTTTTTATATTTAAAATTGCTGGCTTAAAAAGGTCGCTACTTTATTGCCTTATAAAGTAACAAAGTTGAAATAGCATAAAATGACTTTTCTTGATTTTATTGTTATAGTATTTGCCCTTACAGTCAGCATTTGGTTCCTGACAAGTTTATATCCAAATACCGTGGGAGCTCTCGGAATATTTTAGGCCTAAAATAATAAAATTTAAATATGTATCTCCTTATTTTGACTGCTGGATTTTTCGGGGGAGTAACTAGGGGATTGGTTGGTTTTATTAAGCATCAATTTGCCTATAAAAATGTTCCTTTCAAGCCCTTTTATTTTTTAGGTATGAGCCTTATGTCGGGTTTGATTGGTTTAGCGGCAGCAGTCTCTGTTCAGGGAGCAGGTTTCCAATATCTTGGAGGTTTTTCTCCTTCTTTAGCGTTTATTGTTGGCTATGCCGGCGGCGATTTTATTGAAAATATTTATAAGATTATAATTAAAAAGTCATCCCTATATCCAAAAGCAGATAAAACCAAAAATTGAGCTAATAAAGTTAAATGGAAAAGTTAGTGGATTCTTTAATTAAAAACGGATGGCTAAAGAACCCCTTAATTATCAGAGCCTTTAGGGAAATAAAGAGGGTTGATTTCCTGCCCAAAAACCTTGGTTGCTATAAGAAAATATCAGGAGAAAGCCAAAGCTTAAGAGAATTAGCTAATTTAAATGAGGCTTTG
>JAGGTS010000010.1 GCA_021163625.1 bacterium
CCGCATCTACGGAAGCAAGAAAAATAACTTTTGCAAATGTCAGCTTACCCTCTTCTTCTGAAATTAAGTTTTTTTGAGAAGGAGAGAGGTTATTTTTTCCTTCATTTAAATCAGTTTTTGGCAAAACAGGCTTTCCGTTCCATTGGAAAATCCAGTTATCAATTTGCACAGCATTGTCAAAATTAAGAGACTTTCCGGATAAATAAACTTTTTCCGGAGCAATTTTTTTATAAGAAAAACTGTTTAAAGACTGGACGATATTGCTACTTTCTATCAGTTCCTTAATCGGCTGGCCAGTCGCCTTATCCCCCTTTTTAATTAAAATTTTGTCTTTTGTCCAAATTTTTGGAAATCCAGGCAAAGCATTTATGTCAAGGTCTTTAAAACTTTTTGAAGAACCGTCAACTAAAAGGCAAGGGCTGCTTAATTTTTTTGAAACAGAGGGTTCAATCCCTGTTAAAATATCCCTGTCTCCCAAAAGGTACTTTCCGTCGCCAAAAAGGATAAACGGTATTCCTAAACTTAAATTGTTCTTTTTGCCATATTCATAAAGCAAGCCAGCATTCTCACGTTGACGATAAATTTCGTATTCAATGACAACAAGATTATCGTGCCTTTTTAGAAGGCTGTTAAGAATTACAGGATCGGTTTTAGCGCAATGCGGACAACCAATCCCGGTAAAGTAAACAACACAAAAATTTTTAGCCTGGCTGCTACTCTGATTAGAAGCTTTGGCAAAATAAGGAAAAGAAAAAACAAAAACAAAAAGCAATATTAAAATAAAAGCTTTTTTGTTCATAGGTGCAGTTCGATGAAGATTATAAAGAAAATCTTTTAAAAAGAAAAGGTTAATATTATTTAATTAGAAAAAAACGGGCTATTCTGGAAGAATACAAAAAGTATTGTTAAACCTGTTTATATAATTGAATAAACCAATAATGGACACTATTTCAACAATTTCTGGGTCTGAAAAATTTTTTTTCATTTCATCAAAAAGTTCCGGACTGCATACATGGGCTTTCAAGGTTACCTCTTTAACAAGTTCAAGCGCTTCCTTTTCTTTCTCGGACAAATTCTGCAGTTTTTCCGCCTCTTGAACTTCTTGGTCAGTAGCCCCTAATTTTTTCAACATTTTGGTTGTAACATCAACGCAAAATGGACATTTCAAAGTCTCAGAAACAGTATAGGCAATTTTCCATTTAAAAATTGGCTTCACTGTCCCCTTGCCCATAATTGCATTAAACAATTCAAAAAATTCTTTTAGAATTTCAGGACGATGGGCCATTACTTTAACCCATTCCGGAACCTTTTTCCCTTGGCGTTCGAACTCTTCGTATATTTCTTTTGCGGGTTCTTCTACTTGTTCTTTGCTTAATGAAGGTATTATCGCCATATTTTTATAGCCAAGATTCTAAACTATGCCCTAACCGCCTCAGCGATTCAAATAGAAACATTGGAAATAAGTTTAGAATCTAAATTTAAAAAGCTATATTTACTTAAATCTAAAATTTGACCTTTTGAATAATATTCAACAATTTCCTTTGAATAAGGAATTCTTTTTGATATTTTTATTCTAAATTTTTTTGCCATTTTTTCAACTTCATCCTTGTTGCCTAAATCAGATTGATTTAGCACTATGCTAGATTTAATTTTGAGCTTTTTAAGCAAGGTTAAAATTATCTCTAAATCGTGAGAACCCATTGGCGTTGGTTCAGTAACCACAAAAGCAAAGTCAGAACCGATTAAAGCGTTGATTACCGGACAATGAGTCCCGGCGGCCGTATCAAACAAAAGACAGTCAGCTTTAATTCTTTCTGCAAAGCCCACCGCAAACTTTTTTGTCTGCGTAACCACTGGAGCTGTTTCTTCAAGACCCTCCTTGGCTAAACCGCTAATTAGGTAGAAAGACCTTGTTTTGCCAGTTGTATTCTTTGCTTTTGATTGCCGCATTCTAACCTCATTAAGATAAACTTTGCCTATTTCCTCATTTTCTATTCTAATAGCTCCAAACGGGCAAACATTCCAACAAACGCCGCAACCGTTGCACAAGTTTTTTATAAAAATTGGATATTTGCCCGGCGCTTGGATTATAGCATTGTTTTTGCAGGCATCTTGGCAAATGCCGCATTTTTTACACTTTTTTTTATTTAATTTTGGAAACTGGGCAAAAACTTTTCTTTTAGGATTTTTTAATTTTTGTCCTAAAAGCAAATAATCGTTTGGGCACTCTACATCGCAATCAACTAAAACAACCCTCTTGCCTTGCTCTGCAAGACTGGCAGCCATTAAAACAGCGACTGTTGATTTTCCAACGCCGCCTTTGCCTCCTGTTATTGCTATCTTAGTTATTTTTTTGCTCATCTCCTTTTTCAATTTTTTCTAAAAGGTCATTTAAATTTTCCTCTTTTTCAATTACTTCTGCTTCTATGCCATAATTTTTTAAATTCTGTTTTGCGTTATCGCCGATTTGCCGCGTAAAAATTTTATCGGCGCGAATTGCTTTTGCAAACCTAATTCCATGAGGAGATTCCTCGCTAAAATAAGGATTCTCAACTATTTTTTTCATCAAAATCCTGCCTTTGGTTTTGTCCAAAACCAAATAACGCTTTCCGCCGAAAAGAGAACTAATTTTGTCCGCATCTTTTTCTAAAGGAATGATTATTCTTTGGCCCCGTTTCTTTGGACCAACCTTTTCAAAACCTTCAAGCTCGCCTATTCTTTTGCCAAGTCTAGTGCAAATAACTTGTTTTGCTAAATCATAAGCTTGGATAGAAATAACTATCTGTTTTAACTCTGGAATATTTGCTAAAAATCTTTCTTCTAAAGCGCTCGTAATATTCTGGACTTCCTTTACTGTTAAGTTCGGCTGGAGCTTGATTTTTATTTCAGCAAAATTAAAAGCCCCTATTTTTCTTGTCTTCAAGCTGTCTATTTCAACATTATGGGCCTTACAAATTTTTCTTATTCTTTCTTCCACATCTTTATTGGCAACATCGAGCAATGAATCGGTAATTTCTTTTCCCATTTCAAAAGCCTCGTAAAGAATATATAAACCAACAATAGCGCCGGTAACAGCATCGGCAAGGCTAAAGTAATGGCTTGCAAGAACGCCAATCAAGACTCCAATAGAAGATAAGACATCGGCGCGTGAATGTTGGGCATCCGCAACCAGGGCAACACTCTTATATTTTTGGCCATAATGAAACTTCATCCTGGCTAAAACTTCAGTCAAGATAATTGAAACAGCTAAAACAAGAATGGCCCAAAAAGATAAAGGAAGCAGTTTTTCCCCAAAAAACCTTTTAGCTGATTCGTATAAAATCCAAAGTCCGGAGATAGCCAAAATTATGGTTACAATAAACCCGGCTAAGCTTTCGGCCCGCCAGTGACCATAAGGATGCTCCTCGTCAACAGGCTTTTCAGCAACTTTTATGCCGTAAAAAGCGACAAAAGAGGAAAAAACATCCATACTTGAATGGACGCCGTCAGCCATCAGGGCCACAGAATTAATAAGAAAACCAAAAAACAGCTTGGCAAGACCAAGTCCTAAGTTAGTAAAAGTGCTGATTATTGAAACTGTTTTTGGCTTCATAAATAAATGATATTAATTGAAAAATTATATGCTATTTCTTCCTCGGCCAAACCCTTGGCCACGGCCTCTTCCCCGGCCTTGGCCTCTGCCTTGGCCTGGGCCGTTGAAAAATCCTCCTCTGGCAAAACTATTGCCTCTTGAGCTGTCAACTTCCCTAAGTTCTCCGCGCTTATAAGCTAAAAAAGCCTCTTTTACGCTCATATTGCTGTCTGCGATAAAAATTTTTATCCCAGAAACCGTAAGAGCGGCTAAAGCATTCGGGCCGACATTTCCGGTAATTAAAACATCTATATTCTCGTCCATCAAAAGGCGGGCAGCAAGAGGGCCAGCCCCATGGGCAGCCTGAACGCCATTATTTTTAATCGCTTTTAAGGGGTTGCCTTTCTGGTCAAGAATCAGAAAAAACGCTGCTCTTGCAAACCTAAAATCTAAAAGAGCGCCCAATTCTTTGCCTGTTGAGGTAAAGCAAATTTTCATAGTTTAGGTAATATAAATTTTATTCCTGGCTTCTGGTCATTGGCTGGCCGCATTTTGGGCATTTCATCTCGTAACAAGGAACGCCTCTCTGATGAGGAACTCTTGTCCCGCATTTTGGGCAAACGCATTCCCCTGATGGTCCCAACCCAAAACCGCCCGGCTGTCTTCCCCGGCCGCCGCCTCTTCCCGGGCCAATTGGTCCTGTTCCGTCAAAATTAGGCATAATTTATTTTAAA
>JAGGTS010000053.1 GCA_021163625.1 bacterium
ATATTAGATGAATGCGGGAAAAGATAGCGGTAACCGCTTCCAAGAGACTTATCCTTATCAAAAAAAACTAATGTTTTATTAGGGTTGAAAACTCCTTTATAAACTCTGCCGTAGCCCACAGTGTATATTTTACTTTCGCCAGTGGCGATAATATCAGCGTCAATTTTTTTGTTGAATTTGGTAGTAATTCTTATTCCAAGCTTTCTTGCCTGCCTTGCTAAATCGTTCTCAAACGAATTATCTCCCCCTCTTAGAACAGTATAACCGATGGGCGTCTTATTGCTATTAAATGTTATCTTTTTATTCCCAAGCCAAATTACGATTTTTTCAATTTTATTTAGCCAATTAATTTCTATGCCGCATTCCTCTAATTCTTTGATTACATCTTTGTTAGAAAACCAATTTGGCAGCATTTGTGGATTTTCTCCATAATGGTCTCCTATTTTTGGGAATTTTTCATAAACTTCAACCTTGTATCCTCTTTTTGCCAGATTTATTGCCGCTGTTAGCCCTGACAGGCCAGCGCCAAGAATTTTTACATTTTTTGCCATTTTTTATTAAACAATAAATAGCTTAAACTAAAAAAAACAGGACTTGCCCATATAGAATTTGTTTGCGGAATATACTGAAAGCATAACCCGAGTTTATTTTCGTCTGGATATAATTTTGGCAGCGCCTGAAAGGGGGAAAAATCGGCTTGGCAGTTTCTACTGCGGTATCAGTAATTCCAAATTTTTCTTTAGTAGCAAATCAATTTTCCAATTTTCTAAGTTGAGTCTCCTCGTCTTGGAGTATGCGTTTCCATAGGTTGCGGTCACCAGTTATTGCAGCAGTATTTTTTGCTTTCAAGTTATCGCTGATTTTTTGAATCCAAGACTTGTCTTCTAAAAATAGTTTGAGTACGGGTTCCAGTTCCGCATCGTCAGTTTTAAAAAATGCCAGCAATAATTCTTCCTGGTCTTCGGGCGAAATGTCAGATGATAAAACCAACTCCTTAATTTTTTGAAAATTTGTTTCCATAAAATTTATAAACTACCCTTACTTTAATATTTCTTTTAATCGTTCATGCAAGAGTCTTTCTTTCTGCTGACCAGCATAAGAGGATCGACGTTCTAATTTCTTAATCATATCATTAATTTGGCGCATTCTTTTATCAAATGCTTCGATGCTAAATTTGTCATTAAGTTCTTGTAGCAGCTCTTTCATCTCCTGTGCGTTTTGCAGTAAGTATTTTGTGTCATCTTCGGTGTAATGTCTTACTTTAATTCCATATGGCCCCTCTTCCACTCTGCCTTGAGTTGGCATATAAAATTCGGTAACAAACGGGTTAAAATATAAACGCACCAACTGTTCAGCGTCTTTAGCTGTTTTAACTTTATTCATATTATTTTTTGCAGCTTCAATTATTTCTCCGGACCATTTGCTCGAAGCAGTTAGATTTGCTTCGTTTATTTCTATCTTTTGCTCTTCGTCTTTTGCCTGGTCGATTTGTTCAACCTTGATAGCGGATTGCGTTTTTTGGGCCCATGCTTCTTTAGCCATTCCGGGGCCGACAGATAGGGCAGATACGAGCAACATTACTTTAGCAATATTTTTAGCCTTTCCCCTAAATTGTTCAAGGACACTCTTCTCTTCGCGGAGTGCTGTCTCTGTATCAAAATTTTGCTCTAAAACTTCTTTTTTTTCTTCTTCACGGCCTATAGGTTCTTCATTTGGTTCGGATTCTGCCACTCGTTCAAATGAATTCATAAGTTTAAAAGTTAAATTATTAAATTAACACGACCTTTATAAGAAAAAGCTTTTTTTTCTGCAAAATATGATTTAAGCAAGGTGATTTTTTGCAAACCTTTTATTAAACTTGGAGTTCGTTTTTAAATCGAGGCAGCCAAGCTTTTATAAAATTCTGGCCAGCGGAGGAGGTGGGACTCGAACCCACACGCCCTTTCGGGCACCGGTTTTCAAGACCGGCTCCTTAGCCAATTCGGAACACTCCTCCTTAATATATTTATTACACTAATACTCTTGTAAAATCAACCGTAAAATAAAATCCTCTGCTTACTATAATATAATGAAGTTTTAGCAGAGGGGAATAATAGATAATAGTCGAAGAGCTATTTTGAACGAAAATCTTGGTTTTTTCTGCGCGCGCGAAGCGCGCGCAGGGAAAAAATCGCTTTCGTCGGCTGCACCCGCAGATGCAGACAAAGAAGATTAAAATTTTGAAATTTTAACCTTTAACTACAGGGGCTACCGGCGATAAAGAATAATTTTCTTGAAGCCATTTATAAATTTTTTGGGTATCAGTTTTATTGTTTTTTGACCTTAAAAGAATAATTGCAATATCTCTAGCTTTTTTATCATTGGTAAGAAATTTGAAAATAAAAAGAGCAGTATTTTTAGCTGGCAATGTATAGCCTGTTTTGCCGCCGACAAAGTTTGGGTCATTGATAAAAACATTTTTGTTCCACAGCTCTTTAATATCAAAATGAATTTTCCCAAAACTTTGGACCTCTTTTCCTTTAGTTATTTCCCAGAATAGGGGCCGGACCTCTGTGATATATCTTGCTAATTGAAAAAGATCTTGGGCAGTGGAAACATTTTTTGGGTCAAGACCGTGGGGGTCAGTGAATTCTGTATTTTTCATTAAAATTGCTTTTGCTTTTTCGTTCATCATTTTGATAGTTTTAGCTCTTCCCAAAAAGCCAGAAAGAACTTCAGCAGCGTCATTAGAAGAGTTAGTTAGAAGTGGATAGAATAGTTCAACGACCCTAAAACTTTTCCCAGCTTCCAGTCCTTTTGTAGAACCATAAGCTTCTAACATTTCTGGATTGACTGAAATAGATTTCCTTAAATCAACATTTTCAGCAACCACTATGGCGGTCATCAGCTTTGTTAAGGAGGCGATTGGTAATTTTTCTTGAGAGTTCTTTTCAGCAAAAGCAAAACCAGAGCCTAAATCGGCTACTAAATAACTCTTAGCGGAAACTTCTGGGAATTCAGATAAGTTCTTATTGGCAAATTGATAATAATCTTTCTCTTTGTTTATCACCAAAACAGGCATTCCTAATTCAGAAAGCTCATAAATATTTTTTGCGTCTTTGTCTCTAAGCCGGATACATCCTCCAGAAACAGAAGAGAGGAGTTTTCTCCCGCCGGGGTAATAAGGTTCGCCATGTAGCCAATACTTTCCATAATAATGGAGCGCATAGGGCATATAAACTTTTGAAATGATTGAATAACTCAGTTTATTGCCCGATAAAATTTTGTATACTCCTATAGCTGACCCTCCCCATTCTTGAGAATCTCCTTTTGTCAATATCTGAACTACCTTTATTGGCTTGCCATCTTGATATAATTTAACTTTCATTTTGGAAAGATCGACTTCTAAAAAACTTTTTCTTTCTAAAATAAAATCATCCCTGATGTCTGAAATTACTTTGAGATAAAATAGCTCTTTTTTGTGATTTTCAGGATTGTTTTCAAAAGTTGAATTCGAGTTATCAATAGGGAAATTTTGAGAATGTTCAATTACTATTGTTCGCGGAAAAAAGAAAGATACAATGAAGCCTCCGAGGAATAAAACCAAAAAAAACAAAAACACTAAGAATAATTTTCGCATAACTTTTATGCTATTTTGCAAAACAAAAGAATAGTGGTTTAAGGGTTAAAATTTCAAAATTTTCGTTTTTTCATTTGCATTTGCAGTGCGGTTGACGAGAGTAATTTTTGTTCAAAATAGGTTTAATTATTTCCTATTTGGTGGACGGTATAGGATTTGAACCTATAACCCCCGCGATGTAAACGCGATGCTCTGCCGTTGAGCTAACCGTCCAAGTTAAGGATTTAGTGCCCAGGGCGGGACTTGAACCCGCACGCCTATAAAAGGCACGGCTCCTCAAGCCGCTGCGTTTACCAATTACGCCACCTGGGCTTATTCGTTTTTAGTGTTCTCATCCTCCTGAATTTGAGTTTTTATTTTTTTCTTTTTTACTTTTGCCTTTTTACCAACCCTTTTTCTTAAATAATAAAGCTTTGCCCTTCTTACTTTTCCTCTTTGGACTATATCAATTTTTTCGATAGTAGGCGAGTGCAGAGGGAATATTTTCTCAATTCCGATTTCCCCAACAAGCTTTCTTACGGTGATTGTTGACGATATGCCTTTTCCATGTTTTCTTGCCAAGACTACGCCTTCAAATATTTGTATCCGTTCTTTTTTTGCTTCTTTTATTTTTTGGTGAACTCTAACAGTATCTCCCGGCCTAATATCAGGAATTTCTTCTTTGCTGTATTTTTTTATGAAGTTTTCTGCTTTTGTTGCCATAGTTTTAATTTGTTGGTTATAAAAAAATAAAAGCGAATGGGCGCGAGAGGACTCGAACCTCTGACCTCCTCAATGTCACTGAGACGCTCTAACCAGCTGAGCTACGCGCCCAAAGTTTTTCATTTTTTCAAATCTTTGCTAAATTAAGATATGAATTTCAAACTCGCTGGTTATTTAAAATTTGAACAAGCAAAGAATTTGTATGGGCGCGCCTGGACTTGAACCAGGGACCTCGTCTTTATAAGAGACGCGCTCTAACCAGCTGAGCTACGCGCCCATTTTTTTTAAGAAGTAAATTGTTAACTTTTAGTTGCGCTTGATAAGCGATATTATGATAATAACCAATTTTTTTTAAAAATCAATTCTTATCAAAATTTTTAATTTGAATCTTTTTGATTATCCTTTTGTTTTTTTCTTTTGTCTTTTGCCCTTTCTTTTTCTGTTTTTTCGATGTTATTGATTTTGCTTTTACCAATTTTTCAAATTCATCTTTTTCTATTGTCTCTTTTTCAATTAGCCTATTTGCTATTTTTTCGAGGACATCCTTTTTCCTTTTCAGAATGTCCATTGCTGTTTTTTGGGCTATCTCTATAAATCTTTTTGTTTCTTTATCAATTTGCGTAGCAATTTTTTCTGAATAATTCCTTTCGGTTTCTGTTTCTATTCCCAGGAAAGGAAGGCTTTCTCTTTTGCCAAATGATATTGGTCCGAGTTTTGACATTCCGTACTTTGTAACTAAATTTCTGGCTAAAATGCTTGCCCTCTCTAAGTCGTTTGAAGCGCCTGTTGAAACTTCTTTGAACTTTGTTTTTTCAGCGCAATAACCGCCTAAAAGTACTGCGATTTCTGCTAGAAATTCTGATTTAGTTTTCATCTTTTTTTCTTCTTTTGGCAAAGAAAGAGTGTAGCCGGCAGCCATACCGCGGGCAATGATGGAAATTTTCTTAACTTTTGAGGCTTCTGGCAAAAAAGTGGCAACTAAGGCATGGCCTGCCTCGTGAAAGGCTGAAACTTTTTTCTCTTCATTGGAAAGAAGATGGCTTTTTCTCTCTGGCCCGAGCAGAACCTTTTCTATTGATTCAAAAAATTCTTCTTGATAGATTTCTTTTTTATTTCTTCTTGCTGCCAAAATTGCTGCCTCGTTAACCAGATTTGCCAAATCTGCCCCGGAAAATCCAGGAGTCCGCTCTGCTACTTCTTTCAAATTGACATTTAACGCCAAAGGCTTCTGTCTGCAGTGAATTTTTAAGATTTCTGTTCTTCCATTAATGTCAGGAAGGTCTAAAATGATTCTTCTGTCAAAGCGTCCTGGCCGGAGCAGGGCAGGGTCAAGATATTGGGGCGCGTTTGTCGCCCCGATAACTATTACTCCGGCATTTCTTTCAAAGCCGTCCATTTCGGCTAAAATCTGATTTAAGGTTTGTTCTCTCTCTTCATGCCCGCCGCCAATTCCCGGCATTCTTATTTTCCCAATAGAATCAATTTCATCAATAAAAATAATGCTTGGCTGGTGCTTTTTTGCTGTTTCAAAGAGTGATCTTACCCTGCTTGCGCCTACTCCAACGAACAACTCTATAAATTCTGAACCAGACATTGAAAAAAATGGAACCTGGCTTTCGTTTGCAACTGCTCTTGCCAAAAGTGTTTTTCCTGTCCCCGGAGGACCTATTAAAAGCACTCCTCTGGGGATTCGTGCTCCCATTTTCCAGAATTTTTTGGGATTTTTTAAAAAATCAACTACTTCTTTTACTTCTTCTTTCGCTTCCTCGAGGCCTGCGACATCCTTAAATGTCACTTTTTCTCCAGGCGCCTTGCCGTTAGTGAAAATTTTAGTCGGAGCTTTTAGAAAGCTGAAGGTTTGAGAAGCTCCGCTCTTGGCCTGTTTAAAAATCATCCAGAAGAACCAGCCAAACAAGAATAGGGGAAGAATTAGAAAAATTATTGAAAAAATCCAATCAGAAGCGTTTCTTGACTCCTTTTTTATATTTATATCTATTTTACTTAATTTTTCCGGTTTTGCCCCGTATGTTTCCAAGCTTTCAGGCAAGGGAACCGATGTTCCAGATTCTTTTATGGTAACAGCCTCTTTGCCAGACTTGTAAAATGAATGTATTTCACTGTCTGAAACATCAATTTTTTTTATCTCGTCATTGTTAATATCTTGGATTAGTTTGCTGATTGAAATCTTGCTTGTTTTTTTAAAGGGTTCTGGGTTTAGAAGCGCAAAAATGGCTGATAGGGCGAAAAAAATCAGAATTACTATAATAAAATTTTTAATAAATTTTTTCATATAATATAATTTTTATATTTATATATCTGCTTGCTGTCCTCTTTGGCAGCGGTTTGCTGCCAATTTACTTGCCGGATTTGTCTATCTTTTAATTTTCAATTTGGTTCTGGCAAACAAACTGTTAGCAAATTAGCTAATAGCGCGTTTATGTTTTTAGTGACAGGTAAATTTTGTCGTTTGTCTTTTCTATTATCTTTGCTTTGAGCTTTTCGCCAATTTTTATTTCAAATGGCTTTTTATCTTTTTTGTCAGGGATGTCCTCGGCGCGCACGAGTCCTTCTATCCCGTTTTTCAACTTGACAAACGCGCCAAAATTTGTAATCCCAGAAATTTTTCCCTCAACAACATCTCCAACCTTATACTCTAAAGCGATGTTTTCTTTTTCTCTTGACTCTTTTTTCGCTTGCTTTAGTGTTATTTTTTCAGATAAAATTATTTGGTTCTTTTTTTGGTCAATGCTTAATATTTTTACTTTCAGCTCTTTCCCAATAAATTTTTGCAGTTCCTTGGCTATTTTTGAAGGGTCTCCGTTTTCTACTTTTGGATAATGGCTCGGAGAAAGCTGGGATACAGGCAAAAAGGCATCCATTTCTTCAACTTGGCAGATTAGCCCTCCTTTATTTGCGCTTTTCACTTTTACTTTAAAGGCTTTGTCGTTTTTTTGAATTTCTGTTAATCGGTCCCAGGTTATTTGTTTGTTCGCCTGGAGAAGAGATAATTCGCGGTATCCTTCCTCTGTTTCAAGCCCTATTATTTTTACAAAGATATTATCTTTTTTCGTAAAATCTTTTAGCGCTTGCTTTGTTTTGTAAAATTCTTGGCCGCGTATTACTCCTATGCCCTGGGGGCCTAAATCTAAAAAAACGGAATTTCTGCTTTTATTGATAATTTTTCCCGCAATAATTTCTCCTATTTTTGGCGGCGAAACCGATATCGCTTTTTTTATCTTTTTTAAATCTTTTAATGGCATATTTTTATTATAGTGATATTTTATTTTGCTATTTTAATATTTTATGTCTATTTTTATTATACACGATACAGACAATAAATAATATACATAAAAATTTATCTTATTGCAAGAGACTATTATTTATGCTAAACTGTAAACTGGAAGTTAAAATAGTTGCTGATGGGAAATTAGACGCAAACAAACGGCTCAATTTTTTTGTTTTGCTTACTAAACTTTTAAAGCTTAACTAACAAGAAGAAAACAAAACAAGCTAATTATGAATATTATTTGGCAAGGAAAATATTTTTTTGAGATAAAAACAAAAGGCAGGGAAAATCTTTTGGTCGATGTTTTTGTTAATCCTTATTTTTTAAGAAAAAATAGCCAAACTGATTCTGATAGCCGGATTGCCCTTTTCTTCTCTAAAGAAGAAAGGGAAAGGCTAAAAGATAAGAGCAGAATTGGGGAGCAGACATTCTTAATAGACAAGCCCGGAGAATTTGATATTAAAGGTGTTTTTATTTTGGGTATTCCTGTTTTTTCTGAATCGGACAATAAATTAAAGAAAATGCAGATAATTTATAAAATTGAAAGCGAAGGGGTAAAAATTTGTTTTTTACCAAAATTGGGCGACAAAGACTTAAACGACCAGCAATTTGAGAGCATTAGTGATGTTGATGTCTTGGTAATTCCTATAGGAAGCGGCTTTGGTTTTGAACCAAAATCAGCGGTGTCAGTCGTGTCAGAGATTGAACCAAAGGCGGTTATCCCGATATGTTCTGATTTTCGGAAGGGTTTTAAAAGAGAGGGAGGAGAGCTTGGGAAATTTTTAAAGGCGATTGGCGCTCAAGAAAGCGAGCCGCAGAAAAAAATAAGGCTTACGGCAAGAGATTTTTCAGGGGAAGGCGAAGAAAGCAAAATCATTATTTTATCCCCGCAAAAAGAATAAAAAGGTTTTGATAAAAATTTAATAAACTTATTTGAGTAATTTTAGAAAAAGAATGGGAGCATTGTTTAAAAAAATCCAGAACCTTAATGTTATTTATAAAAAAATTATTATTTTTTCAGTAATTATTCTGCTTGGCTTGGCTATAAGTTTTTTTGTTATTAAAGATTTTAAGAGGAGCTTGGAACATGCCAGTAATATTAATTTTGTTAAAAATGGCGCAGGCATTTCCGGTTTGAGCAAAAAAATAAAAGAAGATGTTAAAAGCACAGGCTTTAAAGAAGGTCAGCTTGAAGAGGAGCTTAAGGAAATAGAAAAAGGGCTTAAGGAGTATGCAAGTTCTTCAAGCTCGACCGAAACAAACAAATAAGAAACAAACACTATGCAAGATAAAAATAAAAGCAAAAAGGAAGATACAGGGCTTGGCTACATAAAACCGAGGGAGATAACCAGCGAAATGGAAGAAAGCTATTTAGATTACGCGATGTCGGTTATTGTTTCCCGCGCCTTGCCCGATGTTAGGGATGGATTAAAACCTGTCCATCGCAGAATTTTATACGCGATGTATGAAGACGGGTTGCGTTATACGGCAAAATTTAGAAAATCTGCCTCTGTTGTTGGTTCAGTTCTTTCCAAATACCACCCCCACGGCGATAGCGCTGTTTACGACGCTCTTGTTCGAATGGCTCAGGATTTTTCTCTAAGGTATCCCCTTGTTCAAGGGCAAGGGAATTTTGGCAGCATTGATGGCGACAGCGCGGCTGCTTACAGGTACACCGAAGCCAGGCTTTCTAAAGTTGGCCAGGAAATGCTTAGAGACATAGAGAAAGAAACAGTTGATTTCAGGCCGAATTATGACGGAACAAAAAAAGAACCGGTTGTTTTGCCGTCGCCACTGCCCCAACTTTTATTAAACGGCTCCCTTGGAATTGCCGTTGGCATGGCAACAAATATCCCTCCCCATAATCTTTCTGAAGTTATAGAGGCGGCGATATATCTTTCTGACCATCCTTCGGCGACGACAGAAGACTTATTCCAGTTCATTAAGGGCCCTGATTTTCCAACTGGAGGCATAATATATGGGAAAAAAGAAATTATTTCTGCCTATTCTCAAGGCAAAGGGCCTATTTTGGTTAGAGGAAAGGCAGAGATAGAGGAAGCAAAAAATGGAACCAGCCGGATTGTTATAACTGAAATTCCTTTTCAGGTTCAGAAATCATCTTTGGTTGAAAGCTTTGCAAAATTAGTTGAAACAAAGAAAATAAACAATGTAAAAGATATCAGGGATGAATCGGACAGGGAAGGGATGAGAATTGTTATAGAACTGAAAAGAGGCGCTTTCCCCAAGAAAATTTTAAATGCCCTGTATAAATTTACAGACCTTCAAAAAACATTTTATCTAAATATGCTTGCTTTGGTTGATGGCATCCAGCCGAAGGTTCTTTCCCTTGTTGATGTCATTTCTTTTTACTTGAAGCATAAAGAGGAAATAATTTTAAGGAGGACAAAGTTTGATTTAAGAAAAGCAAAAGAAAGAGAGCATATTTTAGAGGGGCTGATGATTGCCTTAAAAAATATTAACAAGGTGATTGAAACTATTAAAAAGTCCGCTGACCGCAAAAAAGCGCGCGAAAATTTAATAAAAGGTTTTAAGCTTAGCCCTATACAAGCTGATGCAATTTTGGAAATGAAACTCCAAAGCCTTGCAAAGCTCGAGCGTTTTAATATTGAAAAAGAGCTTAAAGAACTTTTGGCAAAAATAAAAGAATTTGAAGAAATACTAAAAAGCGAAAAAAAAGTAAGGGAACTTTTAAAAGCTGAACTCAATTTTGTGAAAGAGCAGTTTGGCGACCAGCGGAAGACAAAAGTTATTGCCGCAAAGCCTGGAGAAATCGGAAACGAAGACTTAGTCCCTTCTGAAGACACTATGATTATTTTAACCAGAGAAGGCTTTATAAAAAGACTGCCGTTGTCTCTTTCTAAGCTTCAAAAAAGAGGCGGAAAGGGGGTTTCAGGGGTCGAGACAAGCCAAGAAGACATAGTGGAGCACTTTCTGCTTGCAAACACTTTAGACCAATTATTATTTTTTACAGATTCAGGAAAAGTGTTTAAATGTTTTGTTTGGGAAATTCCAGAAATGAGCAGAACATCAAAGGGAAGAGGAATTTTAAATTTCCTTGAAATGTCCCAAAATGAAAGAATAGTAAGCATTGCCTCTTACAGCAAAAAGGAAGAAGGAAAAAGCAGCAATTATTTGATAATGGCCACCAAGAATGGTATAGTTAAGAAGACTCCTCTTTCTGCTTTTAAAAATGTAAGAAAGAACGGCTTAACAGCAATTAAGTTAAAAAAAGGAGATATTTTGAGAAAAGCAGCCTTTGCGGTGAGAAAAGAAGAAATAATTTTGGTAACAAAAAAAGGGAAAGCAATTAGGTTTAAAGAAGAAAACGTTAGGCCGATGCAAAGAGGCGCCTCTGGCGTTAAGGGAATAAACCTTGGGGGCGGGGACGAAGTTGTTGGTATGGATATTACGGGGAGGAGCGACCCAAAAGAGATTAGCCCGTCTGGCAAGCCGGCAGAGAAAATAGCGGAATATCTTTTAATTGTCACAGGGAAAGGGTATAGTAAGAAAACCAAAATTTCAGATTTCAGATTACAAAACAGAGGAGGATCTGGCATAAAAGCAGCGAAAATTACAGACAAAACAGGGGAAATTGTTTTTTCAAAAATAATTGGCAAAAAAGCGAGCGAAATAGTTGTCATTTCGAAAAAGGGGAACGTAATTAGAAGCAAGCTTAGCTCAGTTCCTGTTCTTGGCAGAGCGACTTCCGGCGTTAAAGTAATGAGACTTGGCAAAGGAGACCAGGTTGCCTCTGCGATATGCATTGATTCTGAATATTAAAAATGGTTGAATCCCAAAAATCAAAAGCAACGGTAAAATAAACAATAAATAGCTATGCCAGAATTTGTGAATCCAAAAGAAATTTTAAGCCAGCTTCGTTTAGAAGAAGATATGGTAGCGGCAGATTTTGGCTGCGGTTCTGGCAGCTGGGTAATTCCGCTTGCGGAAATGCTGAAAAAAGGGAAGATTTTTGCTGTTGATGTCCAGAAAGAACCGCTTTCCGCGCTTGAAGGGAAAGCAAAACTTGCCAGAATTTTGAACATTGAAATAATTATTGCTGATGTTGAAGAAAAAATTCCAGAGATTGAGGATTCTTCCTGTAATTTAGTTTTGCTCACGAATTTACTGTTTCAAATAAAAAATAAAGAAGCTGTATTCAAGCAGGCAAACAGGGTTTTAAAAAAAGGGGGAGCAGTTTTAGTGGTTGAATGGCTGCCAAATTCTTCTTTTGGCCCAAAAGACAGCCGCATTTCTCCAGATGAAATAAAGGATATTGCAGGGAAAGCAGGGTTTTCTTTTGAAAAGGAAGTTAAGTCAGGCGATTATCATTACGCATTGGTTTTTAGAAAAAAATAAGTTAAAATGAAAAAAGCTGTTTTTGTTTCAATATTGATTATAGGCATATTGATTTTTCAGGTTTCAATATTACTTTTTGTTGCAAATTCAAATGTTTTGGGGGCTTCTACTTGTGAGCAGTACTGCAATAGCCGCCAATATGACCCTACTACTGGAACTTGGCATTATACCGAGACAGAACCGGTAGGAACAGTTTGCGTTTGTCCGTCCCCGCATAAGGACTTGATAGACATTTTAAGGCAAATTATCAAAGCTGTTTTTTTGGTTAGCATACCCCTTACTTCTTTGATGATTATAATCGGAGCTTATTATATTGTTACTTCAGGAGGAGTGCCAGACAGGGTAAAAAAAGGAAAAAGCATAATTATCTGGACACTTGTTGGTTTTACTGTTATACTTTTAAGTGAAGCGATAATTGGAGTAATAAAAGCGATTATAGGGTCATAGTTTGACAGTTGAATGTTGAAAATTAAAAAATAGATGGTAAGATAAAATAAGATATAAAAAGGTCGAATTAAAA
>JAGGTS010000054.1 GCA_021163625.1 bacterium
AAACAGTCTATAGACATATATCATATACCCATCTTTTCTGTAAAATTTTTTGGCGGAGTGTGGCCTAGCGGTTTAGGGCGCCTGCTTTGGGAGCAGGAGATCGTGGGTTCAAATCCCACCACTCCGAATTTTAACAAATTTATTAAATAAATTCAGCCAGCCAAAGTAAAAACAATAATAAAGCCTGAAAGCTATGCGGGATTAGTATAATGGCAGTACATCACCCTTCCAAGGTGAAGGTGCCGGTTCAACTCCGGTATCCCGCTCTGACATAAAACTTCTGAAAATTCTCCTGCTTTGGCTAAATACTAATTAGTTCTGTGATTATATTTCGGTATTGAAATTAAATTATGACCAGCTCGTAATCATTGTATTTTGCCAAAACAAAAGCGCCCCTATACCAATAATAAGGGGCGCTTTTTGTCTTTTCTTTTATTTTACAGCGTCTTTTAAGCCTTTGCCTGCCTTAAACTTCGGAACTTTCTTTGCTGGAATTTTAATGCTCTTCCCTGTCTGCGGATTCCGGCCAGAACGAGCTTTTCTTTTAGAAACAGAAAAGCTCCCAAAGCCGGTAAGAACAACATTTTTCCCTTGCTTCAAAGCTTTTTCAATTTCAGCCAAAACAACATTTAAAGATTCAGCCGCCGCTTTCTTTGAGCAATCAACAACTTTTGCAATTTCTTCTACTATGTCTTCTTTGGTAATTTTTTTTGCCATTGTTTTGTTTCCAATTATTTAAATATTCGACCTTTACTTAAATTATATCCATTATAGCACCGCTTTTGGCAAATAACCAATAGTTAAGCGCGCCTTTGACAAATTTACCAAACAAGCTATGTCTTACAGATAGGTTGACCCGTTAAATACAGCTGAATTTATTAACTGCCTGAAATCAACAAATTTTTTCGCTAAAATAATTATAAATTATAGCTATAACTAAAATTTAATTTTACCTTGCGTATTCAATAGCTCTCGTTTCTCTGATAACATTAACTTTTATTTCACCGGGATAATTAAGCTCCGATTCAATCCTGGAAGCAACATCGCGAGCCAGCTTATAAGCCTCTAAGTCTCCTATCTCCTCAGGTTTTACGAAAATTCTTATTTCTCTGCCCGCTTGAATAGCATAAGCCTCTTTAACCCCAGAAAACCCTAAAGCAATGTCTTCAAGCTCTTTGAGGCGCCTTAAATAATTTTCAACAGTATCCTTCCTTGCGCCCGGCCTTGCAGCAGATATCTGGTCAGCTGTTTTTACCAAAACAGCTTCGATAGTCTCCGCCCTATATTCATCATGATGAGCCTTCATAGCATCAATAACTTCTTTTTTAATCCCAAATTTCTCCAAAATTTTTATTCCAATCTCAACATGAGAGCCTTGGACTTCCTGGTCAACTGCCTTGCCTATATCATGGAGAAGCCCCGCTTCTCTTGCTACTCTTACATCCGCCCCTATTTCTTCTGCCATAGCAGCTGCTAAGTGGCTAACTTCTATTGAATGCAACAAAACATTTTGGCCATAGCTTGTCCTAAAATACAATCTTCCTAAAAGTTCCACAATTTTTGGAGGCAGATTAAGCACACCAGTGTCATAAATTGCTTTTTGGCCAAATTCCTGAATCCGCGCTTTAATTTCCTCTTTTGCATTTTGGATTTCTTCCTCAATCCTGGCAGGCTGAATCCTGCCGTCTTTTATTAGCTTTTCTAAGGCAAGCTTTGCTATTTGGCGCCGGATAGGATTAAATCCGGAGATAATCACTGCCTCGGGAGTATCATCAACAATAACTTCCACCCCTGTCAATTTCTCAAAAGTTCTAATATTCCTTCCTTCCTTGCCAATAATTCTGCCTTTAATTTCATCCGAAGGCAAAGAAAGGGTTGTTGTTGTTATTTCCTGGGCTTGCCCAAGCGCATAACTTTGGATAGCTTGAGCAAGTACTTTTTGAGCCTCTATTTTAAACCTTTCCTCGCCCTCTCTGTCTAACTTTTGCATTTTTTCTACAAGCTCTTTCTTGTGTTCATCTTCAATGTTTTTGAAAATTTCCTTTCTCGCCTCTTTTGCAGAAATGCCTGCAATCCTTTCAAGCTTTTTCTGAACTTCCTCTTTCATCTTATCTATTGCTTGTCTTGCCTGTTTAATGGTCTGTATTTTTTCTTCAATTTCTTTCTCCCTCTCTTCTGCAAGCGAAATTTTCTTATCTAGTATATGCTCTCTTTTAAAAAGTATCTTTTCTGTTTTTAAAAGTTCTTCTCTTCTTGACTCTGTTTCTTCTTGGGCCCTGGAGATAATTTTCGCTGCTTTTTCTTTTGCCTTAGATATTATCTCCTCTGCTTCTTTTTTGGTCTGGCTGATCTTTTTTGCAAGCTTTGCTTCGATTGTTCCTTTTCTCTTTTTAACAAGCGATTGTCTGGTGTAATATCCTAAAATTACTCCAATAACCAAAGAAACAATTCCTATAAAGAAATAGGAAATTAGTTTGTCCATATTTTGGATTGAAATTTTGGTATTTTCCCATAGTTAAAAGCAAGCACTAATACATTAACATTTGTCAAAGGGTTACAAAAATGTTAGCCCTTAAAATTTGCCGCAAACTTTCTTAAAATCCTGTACGCCCATTTTTGTTTCCTGTCTGTTTAAGTTCATACGCCTTTAGCCAGAACAAAAATGCAATGTATTGGTGTCTGACCAAATATTTCAATTAATTTAAACCTATATCATATTTTAGCATTAAAAAAGCCCTCCTGTAAAGAGGGCTAAACATCCAAAATGATATCCGAAAATATAAAAACTAAGATTTAAAGCAAGGGAACTACTCGGTTGGCTTGATTTCTTTCCAGCCAGGCAAAGGATAATTAACTTTCGTAGACATTGTGCTTGTACAACTATAGCCATCTCCGTCAGTAATATTTAAGCTGATTAATGTGCCTCCGCTTTCTGGTTTTTTAAATATTATTTGGGGATTCTCCGAAGAATTAGAACTGCCTGGAACAAACTGAATATCAGCTGGATCGCTAAATGTCCATTTGAAAGTATTGCCGCTGCAGGAAGAAGGGTTGGTGTCCGGCACTGCTGTTGTATAACAATAACTTAAATCAGCTGGAGGAGTTGAAGAACAATTCCCAACCGCTGTTGAGCAAAGTTGAACAATTTCTCCTGCTGAAGGATTTTCTGGTTTTAAAATAAATTGTGGTTGAGGGTAACAATGCTTAAGAGTGGTAAAAGTTTTTTCATCAGACCAATCTGACCAATTAGAATCGGCTGTTCTTTTTACTCTGACTTGCCATTTATGCGGAGCGTTCCAACT
>JAGGTS010000020.1 GCA_021163625.1 bacterium
ATTTAGGATTTCTACCAACGAGTCCGGGTCTTGTTGTTGAACATTATTTAACTATTATAGCACATTCACAACCAAACACTAAATTCTAATATCTAAATCCTACTTTGTGCTTACCCTTTTGTACTTGCTCCTGGTAAACACAATAAAACTCTAAATTCTAATATCTAAATCCTAAACAAATCACAAATCACAATTTTCCAAAACTCAAACTATTTTGATTTTTCTAAAATTGAACCGAATATCTTCATTAACTCAGTGGATTCATTAATTAATTCTTGTCTTTCTCTTTCTATTTTTTGATTGTTGCCAACATTCATCAATCTTAACCAATACCTTGATTCTTTTACCTCTTTTTTAGAGATTTTAACACGCATCTTAAAATCTTTCTTGCTTAAAGATTCGTTGGCTTCAATATAATTCGCGCCAACAGAACCTGATGATCGGGCTAATTGTTTTCCGTCCTCTATATTGCTAATCGTTCGAGGAATTTTCTTCAGGAATTCTCGGACTTTTTTAGCAAACTGATATGTTCTCTCTTCTAAATTATATTGATTTTTATTTGTTTGATTCATTGTAATTTAGAATTTGTTTGTGATTTGTAATTTGTGATTTAGAATTTGTTTAGAATTTAGGATTTAGGATTTGAGATTTAACACTTTGTGCTTACCCTTGGCAAGCGCACATCCTGAGCAACTTATTTTCCAGAGATGGAATCGCTGGGAAAAACCCGAATTCCTAAATCCGAAACCCGAAAAAATACCAAATTCCCAATGACCAAATGTTTTTATTATTAGTCATTGGCCATTTTTTCGTCATTCGTCATTCGGGTTTCGTCATTTACAAACTATTTTGATTTGTGATTTGTAATTTAGAATTTGTTTAGAATTTAGGATTTAGAATTTAGGATTTAACACTGTGGCGTGTCCTCCTTGTATGCTTTTACCCTTATTGGTTGCTTTCTCTTTTGCCTAAAACAGCAAATAACTCTATTTCCTTGCCGTTTCTTAAAACAGTTATTTGTATTCTGTCGCCCGGTTTATATCTTTGGATTATCTTTGCAAGAGAATTGTTGATTGTGACTCTTTGGTTGTCTATTTTTAAGATTATATCTCCTTGCTTGATGCCTGCTTTATCTGCCGCTGAATCTGGAACAACTGCTGGCTCATTTTCTTTTTCTCCTTTTAAAACTAAAGCGCCATTGTCTACCGGGAGATTTTTTTCTTTTTTCAATTCAGGGGTAATCAAGGCATACCTTACTCCTAAAAATGGGTAAGTGATTTTTCCTTCCGTTTTAACTTGCTTAATATCCCTTTTTGCTACATTTATAGGCACGGCAAACCCGATATTTTGCGCAAGCTGAGCCATTGCCACATTAACGCCGATAACCTCGCCGCGGAGATTTAGAAGAGGTCCTCCGGAATTTCCTCTATTGATTGCCGCGTCGGTTTGGATAACATTTTCCAAACGTTCAGCCATTCCTTCTCCAGAAGCTGTGATTGTTCTCCCAAGTCCGGAAATTACGCCAACTGAGACAGTATTCCGAAATTCGCCAAGAGCATTTCCTATAGCAATGACGCTTTGGCCTATTTGCAGATTTGAAGAATCTCCAAGTTTTACTGTTTTGAATTTTTTGTCCGGATTTTTTATCTTAACAATGGCTATATCCTGGACAGGGTCTCGCGCCAAAACCTCAACAGAATACTTTTTGCCATCATTTGTAATGGCTGTATATTCTGCTTGCTCATCGTAGACAACATGTTTATTTGTTATAATCATTCCATCGCTTGAGACAATAAATCCAGTCCCTCCGCCAACTTCCTTCTTTTCTGTTCCTTTTTGGCGGTATTGGGGAACTTGGAATTCAAAATCAGGAAATCCAGGCATTTCAGGAAACGGAGATTCATAATATTGTTCGTAGACAGGAACATCCTTGGTAATAATAATGCTTACTACTGCCGGCGAGGTATTTTTCACCGCATTTATGACTGCCGCCTCCTGGCTGGTTTGCGGCTTATATTCTTGGTTTTCTTGGTTATTTTTTGGAGGTTGCTCTGGATTTTGCTGATTAGTTGCGGGTTTATTTTCTTCTATTTGCCTGTGGTTTTTGGAGGTAAAGTTATTGATTTTTAGCCTCAGATTGTCGGCCTGATTAAGCAGATATGGCGTTACTGACATAATAAAATAAGCTATAGCAATGCTGGCTACAAAAACACAGACTATTTTCAAAATAAGACGTAAGGCCGGATTTTGTTTTTTGGGTTCAAAGTATCTATGCGGTTGTTTTGTTGGACCCTCTATATTTTCTTTATGTTCATCCAGAGGATGCGATGGTATTTTGTTGTTGTTACTGTTTAACATATTTGTCAAGAAATTGTATAAAATTTTAGTTTTACGCCTTTAAAATTTTATTTATTAAGATATTATCTTTAACCCTTGTCTGCTTACAGTTTCATAGGGTATTATTTATCTAATTTTATTAAATTTCAATACCTAATTTTTTTTCAAGAATGCTCTAATGCTTTGGCTTGTGTCCACTTTTTTCCTTATAGCCTAACGCTTTGCTTTTAACCGGGCCAATAAATATTCTGTGCAGCTCGCAGATGAGATATTTTATTATAGTTTGCAGCCAGCCGTCTTCTTTATACCTTCTTAAAGAGAAAAAAATCCTTACAGATCTTATTATCCTAAACTTGCCGAACCTTGAAGCTGAAAGAACATAGTCATGGTCTTCTGCTATGGTTGTTTTTTCGTCAAAACCGTTTATCTTTTGGTGCAGCTCTTTTTTTATTAAAATTCCCATTGCGCCGTGCGGATATATTATTTCAAAGATTAAAACATTTATCAGGTTATAAAAAATGTCAAAAAAAATTCTTGCAAGCGTTTTTCCAAAAATATTTTCCGAATATGGGACTAAGATAAAGCTTGCTGCGTCTAATTTCCTTTTTTTAAATTCTTTAATTGTTTTTTCTAAAAAGTCTTTTTTAATGTAGAGGTCGGCGTCTAAAAACAGAAGCAGGTTTCCTCTTGCAATTTTTGCTCCGGCATTTCTTGATTTTGCAGGATTGCCCCCGTCAGTTATTTTGCAGCCGAAATCTTTTGCTATTTTCCTTGTTTTGTCAGTAGAGAATGCGTCAGAGACAATAATTTCAAAATCAGAAAATGTTTGTTCCCTTAAGCACTTTAGAAGCCGCGGAAGATATTTTTCTTCATTTAGTGTTGGTATGATTATTGACAGCATTAATTATTTTATCACTCCAAGCTTATTTTTTAAATAACTCAAGTAAAAGCAAAAACATATTTTATCTGGAGCGGAAAGTTAAAAATTTTGGCCTTTCTTTTTTGGATATATAAAAAAGCAAGGACCCAAGCAGAATATAGAAAAACAAAAGCCAAGCCCAGGAAATTCTTAGGGTAATAGTCGCAAATTGGGCCTTGGACAAAAAGTTGACAGTCCTGCTTAGAAATCCAAGCAAAAAAGCCGTTGGCATTGATAAAATCCAGGCAATAGGATGCCACACGAAGCCTCCAAATAAAAATAGGAATCCGCTGGCCATAATGTATGGCAGAGCCGGAACAATTAAGAGGTTGGAGAGAGGGCTGATTAAAGAAAAGTAGCCAAAATTATAAATTAAAATCGGGAGGGTGAATATTTGGGCGGCGATAGTTATGGAAAGGAGTTGGTCAATTCTAAATGATTGCAGGAGAGCAACTTTTGAAAACATTTTGTTGAACAATGGCATTAAGTAGATTATTCCGAGTGTTGCCAAAAATGAAAGCTCAAAGCCAATGTCAAACCTTAAAAGCAAAGGGTTGACTGCAAGCATTATTGAAGCAGCAAGAAGGATAGCCCTGCTGGCTGATTTTTGCCTTCCTATTTTTTGGGAAAAAAAGAAGAGCGAAGCCATAATCCCTGCTCTTATTGCCGAGGGCTGAAGCCCGGTCATAAGGATAAAAAGCCAAAGCAGGCAAATGGCGGGATAAAACGCCTGTCCTCTATAAAAGCCCAGCATTATAAATACCCAAACCAAAATGCCTGAAAGGATAACGATATGCATGCCTGAAATGCAGGTTATGTGGCGCAAGCCGACCTTATTCAGTTTTTCTTTCCATTGTGAGGAAATGTCTTTTTTGTCGCCGAGAGTCATTGCAGCTAAAAACCAGCTGCTTGGCGGAGAAAGGTTTTCTTTGATAATTTCCCTTAAGCTTTGCTTTAAAGACAAAATTTTGGAATATAATAAATTTCCATTGTTTTTTGAAATTATTTTTATTTTTGGCCAATAGATTACTGCTAGGATACCGCTTTTTTTAAGATAATTCTTATAGTTAAAATCGCTAAACACTGGCGGTTCGTAAATCTTTGCATCAATTTTTAATCGGTCTCCATAACTGTATTTTTGGTAGCCCAAAGCAGTAATTAAAATTTTGCTTTCTAACTTTTCTTTGTTTACGCTTTCAGTTTTAACTGTAAAAGTTGTTCGTCCGTTTTTTGATATTGGCTCGTCAATAATATTTGCTACAATCGTAGCCTCCTTTGAATAATAGTTTTTTATCGGATTATTTTCTAAAACAAAATCTGCTTTTTGGAAGCGCATTGCGCCAAGGCCAAAGAAAATCATACAAACAGCGAATATTATAACAGATTTTTCCTTAAGAGAAATTAAAATGTAAAAAACCGCTAAGGTGAGCAATTCGTATATTATTAAGTTTTGGATTTTAAAAAAAGAAGAAAGAAAAATTCCAGAGATAAAAGAAATTAAAGCCAAGAAAAGTATATTAGACTTTGTCATAACTGATATATTGGTATTTGCCGGCGAATAACTTTATGAAAAGAACTCCTGCGGCAAAGCCGCCAATATGAGCCCAATAAGCAACCATTGTTTGGGAGCCAATGTATAGAAGTTGGTATAAAAACCAAATACCGACAAAAAATAAAACAGACACAGGAATGATTTCTATAAAAAAGAAAATAGGGACTATGCTTATAATTTTGTTTTTTGGGAACAGAACAATGTAGCCGCCCAATATTCCAGATATTGCTCCGGAAGCCCCGATTGCAGGCAGGACTTTGTTCGGAGAAAGCATTAAGTATATAACAGCTGAGGTTATGCCGCACAAAAAATAAAAAAGCAAAAACTTTAATCTTCCGAGTCTTTTTTCCATATTTTTCCCAAAAACCCATAAAAACCACATATTGCCGGCGATATGAGAAAATTCTGCGTGGAAAAACATTGAAGTAAAAATAGTGTACAATGATTTGCCATTATATATTCTTTTTGGTATCAGGCCATATTTGTTTATATAAAAATTGAGGTCTATAAGCGAAAAGAGGAAAATCAATACATTTAAACCGATTAGCCACTTCAGAACAACAATTTTTTTGCCGCCTATTTGCCATTGGTCGTATAAAGGAAACATATTTTTAACAATAAAAGCGGCTGTGCCGCATTTTTATTTTTTTAGTATCTTAATTATTGCTTTATTTGGAAAGATTCAAAGAAGGGCCAGGCAGTTTTGGCAATTTTGGAGATTTCTTTTGGGTCATATTGTTTATTGCTTTCTAATTTTTTATCAATTATATCTCCATTTTTAAAAAGTTGGATAGAATATTTTTTTGCAGGGCCTATCCAGCGGGCGATTTTTAGAACATCATTTCTATCCAAAAAAGGTTTGACAATAGTTGTTTTAAATTCGTAGTCAATTTTGCTTTTTTTGATAAGATTAATGCTTTTTTCTATATTTTCTATTAACCAAAACGGCGAACAGCCTTTAAACCCTATAATCTCTGTATATTTTTCTTTTGGCGCCTTTATGTCCATTGTGATATAGTCAATCAGGTTGTTTTTGATTAGATAATTAATCATTTCTGGATTTGACCCGTTTGTGTCCAACTTTATAAAAAACCCTAATTTTTTTATTTTGCTTACAAATTTTGGCAAATCATTGTTAATTGTTGGTTCGCCTCCGCTAATGACAACTCCTTGAAGCAGCCCTCTTTTTTCAAGCAGAAAACTGAAAAATTCTTTTTCTGATATCGCTTGGTCTTTTTTTATTTTTTCGGGCAAAACAAGGGAAGCGTTATAACAAAAAGGGCAACGCCAGTTGCACCCAGTCAAATATACCACGCAAGCAAGTTTATCATTAAAATCGTTCAGACTTAATTTTTGCAGCTTGCCAATTTGCATTTATTTTTTGGATGTTGTCAGCTCTCAGGCTAATTCTTAAATCATAGCAGGGCTTTGAAAATTTTTGTTCGTCTCAAACCAAGTTCCAAAGTAATAATTGCCTGTATTTGCCAGTTAATTTAGCGGCAATTAACGGTAAGATTTTTATCAAAAATTTTTATTTTTGCAGAGTCGCTATGAAAATGACTTTTACTTCCTTATCATCCAAACTTTTATCTTCTGAAACGCCAAAAACTATTTTTGTGTTTGGCGTTGCGGCTCTTTTTATAAAATCTGCGGCAGAATTCAACTGTTCAAGGGTAAGGTCTTCTTTGCCAAAAATATTTAACAATATTCCTTTGTAGTCTTTTGTATGAGGCTCAAGCAATGGAGAGTTTGCAGCCCTTAATGTTGCTGTTTGCACTGATTTTTCGCCTTTTGCCCTTCCTACTCCAAGCAATATTTTCCCTGAGCCTTTCAGTATTTGGTAAACGTCAGCAATGTCGGCATTGATAATCCCCGGATAAGAAATTAAATCAGATATTCCCTTAATTGCTTCTTTTAGAATATTGTCGCAGTTTTCAAATGCGCTTTCCAGTGTTTTTTTGTCTTTCAAAACAGTCGAGAGCCTGTCGTTTTGTATGCAGACATATCCGTCAACCTTGTCTTTTAGCTTTTGGATGCCTAAATTTGCAATTTTTTTTCGTTGCATTCCTTCAAAAGAGAATGGCAAAGTGATTACTGCTATTGTCAAAGCTCCTGTTTTTTTTGCCATTTCTCCGATGATTGGAACGGCCGCCGTGCCTGTTCCTCCGCCAAATCCTGCTGTTAAGAAAACTATGTCCGCGGGCAATATTGCCTGTTCAAGCTCTTTATAGCTTTCTTTAACTGCTCTTTCTCCAAGTTTTACATCCATCCCTGTTCCGAAGCCGGAGGCCGTGTTTTTGCCAATTAGAATTTTTTTTGACGCAAAAGATTTTACAAGAGACTGGCTGTCGGTGTTTACAGCTATTAATTCAACCCCTGGAATTTTTTCTCTTGATAGCCTAAAAATGGTATTTACGCCGGCCCCTCCTAAACCAACTATTTTTATTTTTAGAAAGCTCATAATGAAAATAGGTATTTCTGCCGAAAACGAACGGCAAAAACAAAAAATTATTTCAATCTTTGAAAGGCTTTCCTGAAACTAATTTGTATTGTTTGCCCAACCAAAGTGATAATAAATTGTTATAAAGTTGGCTGGCAAACATAGTTTATGGAAGGAATGCCCTGAACAGTTTTTTAATTTTTTCCTTAAAGCCATTGCCAAAGTTTCCTGTGATAGAGTTATTGTCTAAATCCTCTGACTCGAAAGAGTCAAAAATTGAAAGGGCAAGGCCTGCTGCTACAGAAAATTCCAGCTCATTTGAATCGTCTAAAAGCGAAAATCCATTTAGCTTGCCGATTTTGCAGGGCAGTTTAATGTTTTGGCGGGTAAATTCTACAATTCCGCTAAGCCTTGCTCCTCCGCCTGTTAAAACAATGCCTGCTGGCAAAAGATGGTCTTTTGACATTTTTTTAATTGATTTTTGCGCTTCGGAAAGTATCTCTGAAATTCTTGCTTCAACTATATTTTTCAAAAGTTTTTTTGAAAAACTTAATGACTTTTCCGGAATTTTAATTTTTTCCTTTGCTTTTAACGCCTTTTTTTCTTTTAAAGTTGCAAATTCCTTTTTTATTCGTTCTGCTGTTTGTATTTCTGTGCGCAGGCAAATGGCAATATCGTTTGTAATGTTTGAAGAACC
>JAGGTS010000002.1 GCA_021163625.1 bacterium
TTTAAGTTATGAAAGTCTATTTTGTAAGGCACGGCCAGACTAAATATAATCTTTTAAAATTGCACCAGCCTGACGATGCCAAGCTTTCTGACCTTGGCATAAAGCAGGCGGAAACTTTAGCCAAGCGATTTTCAAAAATCCCGATTGACATAATTTACTCAAGCCCCCTGGAAAGAGCAAAGCAGACAGTAAGAATTATAAATAAATCCTTAGGGAAAAAGGTTGTTTATTTAGACTCTTTAAGGGAAAGAAAAGGGCCGTCAGAATTTTTAGGGGAGAGAACAGACAGCCAGAATGTTTTTGAAATAAATAAAATTAGGAACCTTCACGAAAAAGACCGGTCTTGGCATTACTCTGATGAAGAAAATTTTATTGAGTTCAAAGAAAGGGTTAAGAAATTTTTTAATATTTTATCTGGGACAAAAGAAGAAAATGTCTTGGTATTAAGCCATGGGGGCTTGATAAAAATGACCATTTATTTAATGATGGGCGATGACTTTACGGCTAATGATTTTTATAAATTTTCATCATTATTCAAAATGAAAAATACAGGCATTACTTTTTGCGAAAGGAATAAAAAAGGAATTTGGTCGGTTTTGGCCTTCAACGACCATTCCCATCTGGGATAAGCCTTTTTTATCTGGAAAATAAAATTGTACGAGAAACAAAATAAATTGCCCAAATAATAATTTTTACTTTGCATGGCTCGCCATAGGGCGAAAGACCAGAAGAGTGCCTCAAAAAAGTCGGCGAAAAAAGGAAAAAAGCGGCTTGAAACAGCCGCTTTTTTGTGGGAGAATAAAGGAAATATCAGGGCAAAACAAATTAACTTCTTAACTTTGGATACGGAATGCAAAATAAAAAACGAAAAAATTTATAGATTATTTATTCTTGACTTATTCTATTTTTTGGCTTAAAATTAGAATAAGATAATTCTTATTCCAAAATATTAGAATACTTAAATATGATTAAAAAACCATTTATTCCGCCTAAACTACCTCCTAAAATAGATTATGTTTCTTTAATTAAAGAAATTGGCCAAGCCAGAGAGGCATTAGGAGAATTAAAGGGACTTTTAATTAATGTTTCCAATTTTGATTTATTGGTTTCGCCTCTTTTGACAAAAGAGGCAGTTTTGAGTTCCCAAATTGAGGGCACTCAAGCAACCTTAGAAGATGTTTTGAAATACGAAGCCGAAGACAAATTTTCTCAAGATGATAGAAAAGAAAGAGACATCAGAGAAATTCTCAATTATCGTCGGGCGATTCATTTAGCCATAAAGGAATTAAAGAAAAAACCAATTGGCGAGAATTTCATCAAAAAACTTCATTTTGTTTTATTGGATTCAGTTAGAGGTTCTAATAAAGACAGAGGCAATTTAAGAAGAATGCAAGTTTATATCGCTCAGCCCGGCATGCCAATGGAAGAAGCCATTTATATTCCGCCACCGATACCAGAATTACCAAGATTGCTCAGTAATTGGGAGAAATATATTAATTCTTATCAGGAGAAGGATGTTTTAGTTCAGATAGGGGTAGCCCATTATCAATTTGAGGCAATTCATCCTTTTACGGATGGAAATGGCCGAATTGGGCGACTTTTAATTCCTATTTTCCTTTATCAGAGAAAAATTCTGCCCTATCCAGTGCTTTACATTAGCGAATATTTTGAGAAACACCGCCGGGAATACTATGATTTACTCAATCAAGTCAGCCAGAAAGGAGAGTGGGAATCTTGGCTTAAATTTTTCTTGGATGCCATCAGGATTCAGTCCCAAAGAACAGCGGCAATTATTTATCAAACCAAATTTCTTTATGAAACACTTAAAAGAGATATTTCGGCTGTTAATTCTATTTATGCTATTAATCTTTTAGACGCAATTTTTACCAAGCCGATAATCACTTTTGCCAGTATTAAAAATAAAATTAAACCAAAAAGTTATCAAACAATTTACAATCTTTTAGAGAAATTCGTTAAAATGAAAATTCTAGAACCTCTTCCCGGCCGAAAAAGAAATAAAATTTACATTTTCCCAGAGCTGCTGAAAATTTTAGAAGAGACTAAAAATTATGATTTTGTAATTAAATCAAAATCAATAAAATAGACTAATGCCCAAAGAACAAAAATTTTATCAAAAATCCTTCACCCTCCACGATTTGCCAAAAGAAGAACGCCCCCGCGAACGCCTTTAAAAAATCGGCATAATTGACATAGATGCTGGATTTGGTAAACTAAAGGTAACAATAATTGTAACTTCAAGTTCATAAAGATGAAAGAAACAGGAATTTCAAGATTACTAAGAACTAAAAACACTGTCTTTACTTTTAAAGAAGTTTCTTTGATTTGGCAAGAAACGAGTTCAAATTTAATAAAGAGAAGAATCAATTATTATGTTAAAGCCGGGAAATTGTATAGAATTAGAAAAGGCATTTATGCCAAAGACAAGAATTACGATAAATTAGAATTAGCTACCAAAATATTTACCCCTTCCTATGTGAGTTTTGAGACGGTTTTAGCAAAAGCAGGTATTATTTTTCAATACTATAGCCAGATTTTTGTTGCTTCTTACCTTACTCGGGAAATAACGATTGATAGTCAGGTTTATTCTTACAAAAAGATTAAAGATGACATTTTAACTAATTCTTGTGGCATTGAAAACAAAGAAAATTATTCAATTGCTTCACCGGAGCGGGCTTTTTTGGACACCTTGTATCTTTACAAAGATTATCATTTTGACAACCTTTCTTCCCTTGACTGGGAAAAGGTTTACAAAATTTTGCCAATTTATGGAAAAAGCAAAGTTCTAAAAAAGAGAGTAGAAAGATATAAATATGGCTCTTGATATAACTAAACACAAAAA
>JAGGTS010000004.1 GCA_021163625.1 bacterium
ATAAGAAAAATCATTGAGCCAATATATGGCATAAGCGGCACGATAAAAGACGTATTCCCTGATAGCCCCGACGCACTTGAAAAAATTGCTTCTTTGTCTGCGTAAGCAAGAAATTGTTGGGCAAGGTAAAGAAAAAAACCAGCAGGGACCGAGATAAAAGACCATTTTAAAAACTGTCCAAGCCATTGGTCAAAATATTTTTTTGTTGTAGGAAAAATCCAAGCAAAAAAGGCAAGGGGCGAGAGAATAACAAATACCCAAATAATAAAGTATCTTGCAAGCAGGATTAAGGCAAAAACTAATAAAATAAAACCGCCGACAAAACCGTAAGCAGCAAGGAAAACCGTTTTCATTAAAGGCTCGAGGCTCGGCGGGCCAATTAAGATTTCCATGAGATTAGAGCCTTGCAGCTTGAAGACTTGTCCAAAAGCGTCAAAACCAACTACGCCTTCGAGGAAATAATTTGTTAAGATGTTTGCCGCGTCAACAACCAGCCCGCAGAGCACAGGGCTAAAATTTATCAGAATAGCGATGAGAATAAGTTTTGCAAAAATTGTTCCTGTTTTAAAAGCGTTAAGCCTTAAAGCAGTGGCTAGGGCAATATAGACAAGGCCTAAGATAAAACCCATATTGGTTAGGTCCTTGATTAAAGTCCATCCTATTGAAATAATTTGGTTTTTAGCAGGATTAGTGTAAGAAAGGCTAAAAGGATTACCGACTACCCAGGAAAGCAGTCCGTTTCCTATGCTGAGGACAACATTGGCGAAAAGAAGAATAATTTGCAAAAAAAAGCCAACCAAAATTTCTCCTATTTTAGCCGGCCAACTGGCAGGATTCAAACTGGCAGCGGCATTGGCAGGCACGAGAGCAATAATGCTTGTGATAAAAAATATAGTGGCAATCTTAATTCCTGAATAGCTGCTTTTTTTAGCGAGTTTAAGTTTTTGTTTCGATGGCATTATAAATTATAGATTATTACACCTAACTTAGCCATTGTCTTTATGATAACCTATGATAATAAAATTATTAGAGCAAGGCAATACTGGAAGCATCAAACAGGAAATTCAACCCTAAAGCGTTTGCTTGATTATTTTATGATAATAAAATTATTAGAGCAAGGCAATACTGGAAGCATCAAACAGGAAATTCATCCTTAGGCCTCTATTTGGTTATTTTATGCCTTTTTTAATAAATTCTTTTGTTAAATTTATCCAGCTATTTAAGCTCAAATTTTCTGCCCGTTGGTTTATGCTTATTTGGTTTGCCAAAAACAGCTTTATAAGCTCTTTGCGGGGAATGCCAAATTTTTCAATAAAATTATTTATCAATTTTTTTCTCGGGTGCGAGAATCCAATTTTAACAATCTCAAAGAATGTTTTTTTATAGCCAATTTCCATTTTGTCCCTACTGTTATCGTTTAAGTCTATTTTTATAATTGCGCTGTCTACTTTTGGGCTTGGCCAAAAAGATTCTTTTCTAACAAAGCAAATAATTTTTGGCGTACTGTAAAATTTGACTAAAACGGCTAAGCGGTTCATTTTTGGCGGGTCCGAGCAAATCCTTTGCGCAACTTCCTTTTGGAGCATTAAGACCATTGTTTTTGGTTTCAGGCTGCTCTTTAAAAATTTATCAATAAAAGGAGCGGTAATATAATATGGAATATTTGCTACTAGCTTATATCTATTTGCGCCAATTAAATCTTTTGGATTTATTTTTAGGGCGTCTGCGGAAACTATTTTAATGTTTTTAAGCCCTCCTAAGCCCTCTTTTAGCAAACTTGCCATTTTTTTATCTTTTTCAATAGCGATAACTTTTTTTGCCTTTTTTGCCAAAGATTGGGTTAAGACGCCAATGCCTGCTCCGACTTCTAGGACAATATCATTGCCTTTAACATCGGCGGCAGTAATAATTTTTTCAACAATATTTTTTTCTATCAAAAAATTTTGGCCAAGTTGTTTTTTTGGTTTTATGCCTTTATTCTTTAAAAGTTTTTTGACTTTTTCTTGCGCAAAAAAGTTCATTTTTCGTTTTTAATTTTGGATTTAAATTATATTTATCTACAGATGCAAATTTTATTGCAAGACGCGGCTTTTCGTTTATCCCTTAGTTTGATACTTTATTAAGAATTATTAGACAACCCAAAATTCACTCCGCAGTTTTTTCTGCTTTCTTTATTATTTAATAACAATTTAATGACAGCGATTTTGAGGAATTTTTAAGATATAATTATTATTCCTTTTAACAGAAAGTTGTTATATTAATTATATAAATCATATATTATAAAATGATAAATTGGAAATGCTGTAAGATAAAGCGCAAGAAGAGTTTTGTAAAAAGTTATCCCCAGCGTTGGCAGAGGGCTAACAGGCAAACTGACTTCACCCTTGAAACATTTAACCAAAGAGGGCGGGAGCAGTTGCGGAGGCATTGAGATTAAAATAAATAAACTCTTTATGAAAGTTTAGCCTTTTTAAGGGTATATATAGTATAATAAGTATAATAATAAGAGAATGTTAGGGGGTTTAAAAAATGCTAATTTTTAAAATGTTTTAGAAATTTATGGCAGATTCAAAATTTTGGGGAAAAGCGGCAACAGTTTACGATTCTCTTAATTCATTTTTCCCTTATCAAAAATTGCTTTTAGATATTTGTAGGGAGTTAAAAATAAAAAAAGGAGACCTAATCTTAGACGCGGGTTGCGGCACGGGGAATTTATCTTTAATGATGAAGAATAAAGGGGCGGCAGTTATTGGCATAGACAATTCTTCAGAGATGCTGGAAATATTAAAAAACAAAGATGCTGGCATTAAAACGATTTTAACCGATTTAACAGGCAAATTGCCGTTTCCGGAGAACTATTTTGACAAAATTGTTTCAAACAATGTGATGTATACAATCTCCGAGAACAATCAGGTGCCAGTTTTTAGGGAATTTTATCGCGTTTTAAAACCAAACGGGCTTGTTCTTTTAGTTGATCCGAACAAAGGCTGGAAAGTAATAAATTATATAAAAAATGCAATAAAGGAAAACAAAAAACAAAAGTTTTGGTTTATGTTTTCAAACGCTTTAAAAGCCATTGTTCCTTTAGCTAAGATGGGATACTACAATTATTTGATAAAAAATAAAAGGCATTATTTTTATTCTACGCCC
>JAGGTS010000040.1 GCA_021163625.1 bacterium
AAATTCCAGGCTTCTAAAAACAATTTTTGGATTTTTGGGTCTAAAACTTTATATGACCCGTTCATTTGGCTTACTACCAGCTTTGAGTCAGATTTTATCTCTATTGGTAAATTTTTTGCCTTATCTTTGCCAAAAAGGGCTTTTGTCTTTTTTAAAGCAAAAATTAAGCCCTGATACTCGGCTTCATTGTTGGTCGCATAGCCAATATATTTGGAATAACTTTTGATTACCTTCCCGCTCTCGTCAACAAAAACAACTCCAAATGCTGATGGGCCGGGATTTTGGCGCGAACCGCCATCTATATAAATTATAATTTTATCCATAATAACGGCTAATATTCATTTTTTTGCCCTTGAAAAATATTTTTTTAAACATTCTTTAAACTTCTCTAAATTCTTATTTTTGGCAGAAAAACCAGAGGCAGGAGGATGGCCGCCGTATTCTTCAAGCAATAGGCTGCATTTCTTTAAAGCGCTAACGCTGTCTATATTTTGTCCAACCCTAATTGAGCCCCTGCTTATCTTCTTGTTAATATGATAAATAATAGTCGGCTTTTCAAACTTTTTGTACGCCCTTGACGCTAAAACGCCTGTTAAAAGCGCGGGAATTTTTGCGCTCCCATAAAAAATAATATCCTGCCTGTTTTTGCCTGCTTCTTCTATAATTTGATCGGTCAAATCTGCAATTTCGTCCTGCCTCCTAAAATATTTTTTGTAAATAGAATCAAAATATTTCTTTGCCGTTTTTTCGTCTTTAGAACTCAAAAGAAGGTAAGACTCTGGAATATGTTTTTTTACTTCTGTCATCTGCAATAAATAAGTTATTTTTGCGACAAGCTCCTTAAAAGACAGGTACTTTTCTCCAAGTATTTTAACCATAATGCTCAAACCGGGCCTAATGGTAAAATATAAAGATTTCAAGCCTTTATCAATTATTTCTTTGTTGTCGCTAACCTTGGGCATCATATCGGCGATTGTCCCGAGAGCGGCAAGCTCTAAAAACTCCTGTTTAAGACTCTCAGAAAAACTTTTGCCAAAGATAAGCTCTGACAAGCGAAAAGCAAGGCCACAGGCAGCAAAATCTTTAAAAGGGTACTTTTCCCCTTTTTGCTTGGGGTCAACAACAATTGAAGCGTTTGGAACCTCTCCCAGAATCTCATGATGGTCAATAACTATTACTTCAAAGCCGAGCTTATTTGCTGAATCTATTTGTTTAAAATTTGCAATCCCGCAATCAGTTAATATTAACAAAGAAGGGGCGTATTTCTCCAAAAATTTTAATGAATCCTCATTTAAACCGCATCCTTCTTTGCCCCGATTATAAAAATATTTAGCAACAATATCACCGCCTAAGCTTTTTATTGACTCTTCTAATATAAGCAATGAAGTGACCCCGTCCAAGTCAGAATCGCTGTATAAAACAATTTTTTCTTTGTTTTTAACGGCTTGTTTGATTCTTTGAGCGGTTTTTCTTAAATTTTTGATTTCCATATTATTCTTTGTCCTTTAAAGCTTCTATGCCGGGCAGCCTATCCCCGGATAAAAAAGCAAGCATTGCCCCTCCCCCGCTTGAAACAAAATCGATTTTGTTTAAATAGCCAAATTTTTCAAAGGCAGAGATTGTGTCCCCTCCGCCGATAACCTTTAAGGCAGTTTTATTTTTTATAACCGCGAGCCCTACCTGCTTTGTCCCTTTTTCAAAATTTTTATTTTCATAAAAGCCAAGCGGACCTGCCCAAAAAATCGTCTTTGCCCTTGAAACAACATTTGAAAAAAGCCTAATTGTCCGAGCGCCAATATCATAAATCTCTTCACCTTTTTTAATGTCAAAAAATCCTTTTTTGCTTGCAGACAATTCATTGCAACTCCCTTTTAAATCGTTAGAAGAAATCAAGGCGTCAATTGGCAATAAAATTTTTTTAGAGGACAAATCTAATCCATCAATTTCTTTTCCGATTTCTTCCTTTGGAAAGCTCGGGCCACCGTCATAAAAGCCTTCTTTTGCTAAAATAGCATTGGCAATCTTCCCTCCGAAAAGCAATCTGTCAGCAAAACTAAAAAATCTTCGGACAACTTTTATTTTTGAAGATACTTTCGCGCCGCCGATGATAACAACTAACGGCCTTGCAGGGTCGCTTATAATTTTGGTTAAAACACTTATTTCTTTTTTCACCCTAAAACCGGCAAAAGCGGGCAAAATTTTAGGCAGTAAAACTATTGAAGCATGCTTCCTATGGCAAACGCTAAATGCTTCATTTACATAGACATCAGCAAGTTTTGCAAGAGATTTTGCAAATTTCTCATTGTTTTCTTCCTCGCCCTTATAAAATCTTAAATTTTCTAAAAGTAAAATCTCGCCGGGCTTTAAATTACGAGACTCTGCCTCTGCTGTTTTGCCAATACAATCCGGAACGAATTTTACCTTTGATTTCAAAAACTTGCTTAGCCTTACGGCTACCGGGCTCAAACTGAACTCTGACTTCCTTTTCTCAATATTAGCTTCAGCCATTGGCCGGCCAAGATGGCTTGCCAAAATTATTTTCGCGCCTTCCTGCTTTAGGTATTTAATTGTTTCCAAAGAGTTCCTAATCCTAAAATCATTGGCAACCTTTGCTTTCTTAATTGGAACATTAAAGTCGCTTCTAACAAAAACCCTCTTTGCTTTAAAATTGTAATCTTTAATAAATTTAAGCATAAAAAATAAAACTGATTGAAACCGCCTGCTCCAAAATAAGTTTTAAGAAATAAAAAGTGAAAGGTTAAAATTTTATTGTCTGGCCAGGCTCGAGCTTGCCTTTCTTTCCTTGGTTGCCTTCGTTTTTATCGATTTTGCCATCTTTATTTTTCTCGCCGTCTCTGGAATTATTACCATTTAGCTCTTCTTTATTTTGCCCTTCTAACGACTCGCGCAAAGCTTGTTTTAATTCTTCTCTATTTATTGTTTTCTTCTTTTTTCCGGCATCATTTTCCTCTTGCTTTTTTTTGGAAAAAGATATGGGATTTTTTAAAAGCAAATCTTCAAGGGAAAAAGTTTTAATGTTTTTGTCGCCTTCTCGCTCATTCTTTGTGTCAGCTTTATCTTTCTGCGAGCGTTCTGCAATAATTTTTTTCAGGCAGGACTTACAGTAAACAGGCTTTCCGGGTTCTGGCTTAAACGGAACCTTTATCAGCTTGCCGCATATATGGCAACGGGCATCGTAAAGTTTGTTCTTTCCAGCAGAGCCTGGTCCTTGAAGGATGTAATCTCCTGTCCATTCGGAAATCTTCTCTTCTATAAACTCCCTTTTTACGGCATACTTTTCCCTTGAAAAATTTATTATCTCCTGTCTAAACTGATGTTTTGGTTTTTCTGGCGGAGGGAGAGTAACAGCTGAAAAAGGATTGCCTGCTATGCCATCAATCATAAGCTTTAGATAAATATGGTATTTTGGCAAATTTACTAAGTCTTGGGCAAAAAATTCAGGGGAAAATTCTTTTTCTAAAAATTCAGCATCGTCAGCGCCAACTCGAAAAGAAATCAAAGTCCCGATATTGCCAAAAACAGCATCTCTGACCGTTTCTTCTGTCTGGCTGATATACTGGTGGGCTAAAATTAAATTAAGGCGATACTTTCTTGCTTCGGACAAAACATTAACAAACGATTCCGTAGCAAAATTTTGAAATTCATCAACATACAAAAAGAAGTCTTTTCTTTCATCTTCTGGAATATCAACTCTTGACATGGCCGCTAGCTGAAGTTTTGTTATCAAAAGGCCGCCTAAAAGCTTTGAAGCGTCTTCGCCAATCCTGCCCTTTGATAAATTCAATATCAAAATCTTATTGCTATCCATTATTTCTCTCATATTCAAAGTTGAATTTGTCTGGCCAATAATGTTTCTAATCAAAGGGGCAGAGATAAACTGGCCAATTTTATTTTGGATAGCAGCAGTTGCTTCAACTTCGTACCTTTCAGTGTATTTTGCAAACTCTTGAACCCAAAAAGATTTCACAACCGGGTCTTTTATGTTGTCAACTATTTTTGCCCGGTATTGCGAATCAGAAAGCATCCTGTTTATGCCCAATAAAGTGGAGCCCGGAGACTCAAGCAAAGCAAGAATAGAATTGTATAAAATATACTCCATCCTTGCAGACCAGACATCCGGCCATATTTTCTTAAAAACGCTCATAAGGCCGGACGCAACCAAATGCCTGTGTTCAACATCAATTTCTTCCATCACATTGAAAGCAATAGGATACTCCAAATCTGCAGGGTTAAAGTAAACAACATCTTTTATCCTTTCTTTTGGAATAAAACCTAAAATTTCTTCAGCTGCCTCTCCGTGCGGGTCAATAAAACCCAAGCCATGTCCATGCATTATATCTTGGATAGCCATATTTTTTAAAAGAACAGTCTTGCCCATTCCCGTTTTTCCTATGATGTAAACATGCCTTCTGCGGTCATCTAATTTAATCCCAAATTTTTTCCTTTCATTGCGAAAAGTTGTCTCTCCAATAAAATTTATTTCCATAAAATAGTAAAATTAAACACTTTTACCTTTGGATTATAGTTTATATTATCAAATAAAAGGATTTATAAAAAGTTTTTTCCGGCAAAAACAAATCAATCAACAGGTAAATTGGTTGGCGGACCTCCTTTTTTAGCGTCAATCCTCGGAAAGGCCGGAGCGGGAACGCTTGCCTTTCCCGGAAAATGGAATATGGTGGCAAGCTCTTCGGTATTTAGAACAAAAGTCCCTCCTTCCTTTGGGAACAAAGGCGTTCTCCTTTTAACAAAATTTTTAAATATTCTCCTTTTTCTAACATAAATCCTCCTCTTCCTAAAAAATGAAGGCTTTGGTATTCTTGTTGAAGTCACTGGCCAAGGTTTAAGCCCGTTTAAGTTTGAAGTAGAAAGGCCTGAAGAAAAATTAAAACCGAATTTTATTTTCGGTTTGAAAAAGACGTCCTTTCTGGCAAGATAAATAAATCTTATGTTTACTTCAAAGGCTTGCTTTGAAATTTTATTTTCTATCGCCTTAACAATGTCTTTCTCTCCGGGCGTTAACTGCATTTCAGGGGGGATAAGCTCTTCTTTTTTCTCTTCTCCTGACGAATTTGGTTTAATATCAAAAACAAGAAGGTCAAATACCGAAGCCAATATTGATTTTTCTCTTTTTTTACCCGGCCTTTTAACCAATTTGTTCACGGTCTCTTTGGCTTGGCTGACCCATGGAATTTCATCTACAAAAGGCTTTGCCATTATCTGGAACCAAAACTGTTCTCCTTCTTTTAGGGTTGACAATCCTTCTATCAAAACAGAAAGCGGATCAATTATATTTTCTTCCTTTATTTCCTGGCTTGGTTCAAAAAAACTTGAATAAGTTTTGATTGGATAACAGTTTTGCCTGAGCATTTGAAAATCGCAACCCCAAAGATCCCATCCGGAATTAGGAATATTTTGAGGAACTTTTTTGGTATAGTCTTCTACTTCTGAAATTTCTACATCAGGGTATTGCGAATAAATTGCGGATTCAAAAATGCCTCTTAGCTCTTTTGGGATTCTTATAAAAAAATGAACTGCGCCATTAATGCTTGCAATTTCAAGCGAAAAGCTCAACAAAAATTTGCCTTCAATCCACTTTTCCCGAAAATTAGGAGGGTCGTAAGATGTCCAAAAATTGCTAATCACCTGTTCCATCGCTTTCATCGGCCGCTTAATCTCTTTCGGGATTTTTATTTCAAGAACTATAAATTGTTTTTTAGCGTACCACTTGTCGCGAATATACCAAAGATAAAGATTTTTGAAAGGAAAAAAGAGGATAATTGGGGCAAAGAGCCACCACCAGACTTCTAAAATTTTCAAAAAGAATCCTAAAACTAAAGTCGTTTGGTTTAAAAATAAAAATAATTGGCTTGAGAGTTGCGGGTTCATTTGGCTTAGAATAAAATTTAATCAAAAACTAAGATTTAAGGCTGTATCTTCCCGATTTATCCCGAGAAAACAGCTTTCTGTTTGAAAGATTTAAAAGGATAGTATTCTCTTTGACAAGCCTTTGCTTTTTAAGGTTATCTATGATTTCCCCTTTTGAAAGAGGCTTTTTGGAGTCGCGTAAAACTTTTATTATAACATCTTTCACAGTGCCAGGAGCATAGCCCCATTCTTTCAAAGCATATATTCCCCTGCCGACTAAAACGAATCTTGCATCCTTTATTAACTCATTGTGGACCGTGCGATAAAGGAGATTCTTTTGCCCAATAATATCTTTATATTTTTTTTCAAATAACTTAGAAATTTCCTTAAAGTGGAGAGGGGTATTTTCTTTCTTAAAAATTAAATATGCGAAATCTCTAACGGTTTTTGGGGCAACTTCCGGCCAATAAACCAAACCATACTGGCCAAGAGGGCTTTTTTCTATGTCTTTTGAAATCTCAAGAATAGAATAAAAAGAATTATCTAAAAGAGAGCTGTTTTCCCTAACCAATTTAGCAATGTGCTCTTCTGGCAAGAGGCTTTTACGTTTTTCAATTGTTTTAACAATATTATTTATAATTTTTTTTACTTCATCAAAAATGTCCTTTTGGATAGACCAAAAAGGATGAGTCCGTTCTGTTTTTTGGAAATAATAAAAATAGTCGCCAAGAGCCAAAAGAAAACGAACATGGCCTTGGAACTTATTGCTGCCAAGCTCGTTAAGGGCGATGTCCTCTCGCTTAATCTCCCCGTTTTTCTTAAAATAATCTTTAAAATAAAAAAAAGTCTTTTTAAGCGGCTCTTTATTTTTTTGCTCCTTTATTTTTGAAAAGCTATCATTTTCAATTTGGCGGACTCTTTCTCTGGTAATGCCAAGCTCATTGCCAATCTGCTGAAGCGTCTTTTTTATATTAGAACCAATGCCAAATCTATTCAAAATAACCTCCCTATTCCTTTCCGGCAAAGGATTTAGCGCAATTGAACAAATTTTTTCATAATTTGGCCTAAACATTACTCTACTTAATCATAAAAAAGAACATATGTCAATAATTTAACCTTTAAAGCAAAGGTAAGATAGCATAAAATACATTTTGAAAACAGCGTTTTAGGAAAACTTTATTTCGTAACTTTTGCTTTTTTATTTGACTTAAACTGCCAATAGCTCACCAAAAGCGGGCTGGCTAAAAATATAGAAGAATAAGTGCCAAAGCTGATACCTAAAATCAATGTCAGAGAAAAATACTTTAAAGTCTCTCCGCCAAAAAGAAAGATGGCAAAAAGGACAATTAAGGTGGTTAAAGAAGTGTTAAAAGAGCGGGCCAATGTTTGGTTTAAACTCTTCTCAACTGTTATGTCAAAACTCGTCCCTCTTGACTTTAAAAGGTTTTCTCTTATTCTGTCAAAAACAACAACAGAATCGTTAACTGAATAACCAAATATAGTTAAAAAGGCAGTAATAATTGGGATGCTTAATTCTACCTGATAATATTTGCCTAAAACCACCAAGATGCCAAGCGGTATTAAAACATCATGAAAAAGCGCTATTAACCCGGCAGTTCCATAAACAGAAGAGTTCACCGGCCTTGCTACTTTTCTAAAACTAAAAGCAATATAAATTAAGATGGCAAGCAGGGCAAGTAAAACTACGATATTGGTTTTCCTTTTAAGCTCTTGGCCAACAGCAGGCCCTATCGCCCTAAAGGAAACAGAGTCTTGCTCAATTTCGCCAAGGCTTTCCAGGCGCTTTAATATTTCTTTGTCATTTTGTTTAAATGTTTTTGCTTTCAAAATTATGCCCCTGTCGCCTGTTTTTTGCAAAATTATCTCGCCCAAGTCAAGGTCTTTTAATTTTTCGTTTATAGCCTTAAAAGACGGCGGATTATTTTTATAAGTTACGGAAAGAGAACTCCCGCCGGTAAAATCAATGCCAAGCCTTAATCCAAAAACAAAAATACTGGCAATGGCTAAAATTACCAAAGTGGCAGAGAATAAATAGAATATTTTTCGATAGCGGATGAATTGGAAATACATAATTAGCTATTTTTAAGATTGCTTATTTTTATTTAAACCCATATCCTTGTTTTTCTTGATATATTCTTTCCCCTAAAAGAATCCAAGAAAACTCTTGTTACAAACAAGGCAGAAAACAAACTGACAAAAATCCCCAATGAAAGAGTCAGCGCAAACCCTTTTACAAAGCTTGTTCCAAACGAAAACATTATTAAGGCAACAAGTAAGGTTGTAAAATTGCTGTCTCTTATCGCCGACCAGGCGCGGGAAAAGCCTATTGCAACCGCTCTCTCAAAATTCTCTCCCTGTTTGAGTTCTTCCTTCATCCTTTCAAAAATAAGAACATTCGCGTCAACAGCCATTCCAACCGAGAGGATTGCGCCACCAATGCCGGCCAAAGTTAAAGTGACAGGTATAAGCTTAAACAAGCTCAACAAAATCGCGGCATAAATTATTAAAGAAAAAGAAGCAAGCAGCCCAGAAAGCCTATAGTAAGCAATCATAAACAAAATTACGGCCAAAAAGCCAAATATGCCAGCTTTTAAAGATTTTTGCAATGAAATAACGCCCAAAGTTGGGCCAACCGTTTCTTGGGAAATCAAGCTAATTGGCACTGGAAGCGCGCCGGCATTAAGATTGCGGGCAAGTTCTTTTGCCTCTTTCAGAGTAAAATTTCCGGTGATTTGCGCTTTGCCCATTGTTATCGCCTCTCTGACAACTGGAGCGGAAATTAAATTGTTGTCAATGTAAATTGCAATTCTTTTGCCAACATTCTTTGATGTTATCTCTTTAAAAATTTCTGCGCCTTCTGAATTAAATTCCAAAAGCACTTCTGGTTCCAAAGATGTTTGGTTAAAGTCAACCTTCGCTTTTTTAAGGTATTTACCTGTCAATTTCGTCGGCTTAAAATAAGGGTCCTCCGAGAGAAGCGCTCTTTCGGAATCGCTTAGACTTAAGTTTTTTGAATCTTCCTTTTCCTTTGCAATTTTATCTTCTAACGCCTTCTGGCTGCTTAAAATTTTACTTGTTTCCTCTTTTGGCCTTTCTTCCCTAAACTCTAAATAAGGGGTTTTTCCTATCATTTCTATTGCTTTTGAAACATCCTTTACCCCCGGAAGGTCAACTACCAAACGGTAAGCTTTCTGCGCCTGCTCGACTGTAATAACGGGCTCTGTTACGCCAAAAATATTAACTCTCCTCTCAATAATATCCCTTAATCCTTGCATCGTCTCTGCCCTTTCTTTAGCGTCAATTTTTGAAAGGTCTGCCTGGTAAACTAAATGAGCGCCGCCTTTTAAATCAAGCCCAAGCTTAAAAGGAACATCCGGAAAATGGGGCAAGCCTAAATTAATCTTTGAATTAAACCAATCAATCCCCCTATTTATGTATTGGGGAAAAGAAAAATTCAGAACAAAAAAAGCCAAGACAATTATAAGCGCCAGACTAATCTTTGTTTTTGTTTTATCCATAAACCAAAATCAACTATTCAAACATAATATAACTTAATTTCAAAAAAATCAACAAAAGGCCGCATTTTTGCCTGCCAGAATCTGAGCTTAACATAACAAATTTAAACTTAGAAATTTTTTGTGACTGTCAATTTAAAAAGCGTTCTGGCAATTTGAGAATTAATAGAAGATTGAAGGCCTTTAAAAATTCTATGGCCCTCTGTTTTATACTCAACCAGCGGATCTCTCCCGCCATAAGCTCTAAGCTGGACCGAATCCCTTAAGCGTTCCATTTCATCCAAATGTTCTGTCCAAAACGCATCTATTGTTTGCAAACAAACAAATCTTAAAATTTTGCCCATATTTTCCTTTTGTTCCCTTAATTCTTTTTCGTCAAAAGCGCTTTTGCCAAGCTTTATCAAATAATCTTCAATTTCTTCGGGCTGATAAAACTTTTTAAGCTCTGCATGAACTTGGTCGGGCACAGGAAAAATTGTTTTTGTTTCTTCAAAAATTTCTTCATAATCAATTTTGCCTCGGTCAAAATGGGCTCTGACAATTCTTTTCAACTCATTGTTAACAATTTCCAAAACATACTCTTTTAGCTGGCCATAATCTTTTTTTAGAATTTCATCTCTCTGAGAATAGACAAAGTTTCTATGTTTTGATATAACATCGTCATATTCCAAAACATATTTCCTTAAATCAAAATTCATTCCTTCAACTTTCGCCTGAGCTTTTTCAACTATTCCAGAAATAATTTTTGCTTCAATCGGCTGGTCTTCCTCAATTTTTAGCATATCCATCATAGACTTCACTCTGTCGCCGCCAAAAATTCTCAAAAGGTCATCCTCTAATGAGATAAAAAACTGGCTAGAGCCCGGGTCTCCCTGCCTGCCAGATCTTCCCCTTAGCTGGTCGTCAATTCTTCTTGCTTCGTGACGCTCAGTGCCAATAACATGGAGCCCTCCAAGCTTTTTTACCTTTTCCGCATCTGCCGGGCTTGGAGGATTGCCGCCTAATACAATATCAACCCCCCTGCCAGCCATATTGGTAGCAACAGTCACCGCTCCAAGCCTTCCCGCCTGAGCTATAATCTCTCCTTCTCTTTGATGATGTTTCGCGTTCAGAACTTGGCAAGGAATTCCCTCCCTTGCAAGAAGGGCATTTAAATATTCATTTTTTTCAATAGAAGTCGTACCAAGCAAAATTGGTTGACCTGTTTTATGTTTACTTTTAACTTCCTTGACTATTGCCTTGAACTTTCCCTTTTCTGTTTTATAAATTTTGTCTGGAAAGTCTTTTCTTATCATCGGCTTTGCCGTAGGCACTTGGATTACTTCAAGTTTATAAACTTTGTCAAATTCTTCTGCCGAAGTTACAGCTGTCCCTGTCATCCCTGCAAGCTTTTCGTACATCCGAAAATAGTTTTGGAAAGTAATTGTTGCCAAAGTTTTTGATTCTGGCTGGACATCTACCCCTTCCTTTGCTTCAATAGCTTGATGCAACCCCCCAGAATATCTCCTGCCGGGCAAAAGCCTGCCTGTAAATTCGTCTACTATAATCACTTTTCCGTTTTTCACTATATAATCCCTGTCTTTCTGGAAAAAAACTCTTGCCCTCAAGCCCTGTTCCAAATAATGGAGATATTTCATCCCTTTTTCCTCGTATATGTTTGAAACTCCCAAAATTCTTTCAATTTTTTCAATTCCTTCTTCGGTAAGAGTCGCTATCTTCATTTTTTCGTCAATATTATAATCTGTTGATTCATTCAACTTTGGAATAATTCTTGAAAACTCCTTATACATTTTTGACGATTCAAAATCTGGACGAGATATAATTAAAGGCGTCCTTGCTTCATCAATGAGAATGGAATCCACTTCATCCACAATTGCGTAATAAAAACCCCTTTGGACTTTATCTTTTAAATCAAAGACCATATTGTCTCTCAAATAATCAAAACCAAATTCATTGTTAGTGCCATAGGTAATGTCCGCAAGGTAAGCGTCTTTTCTCGAAACAGGCCGCAGGTAATCCTCAAAAATTTTAAAAGCGCCAAGCTCGTCCCTTTCTTTGTCAAGCTCCGCCGCTTGAGCCTGGCCTTCTCCTTTTTTATAGCTTGGGTCGTATAGATAGGCAGCGTTATTTACTATACAACCGACAGAAAGACCAAGAAAATAATATATTTGGCCCATCCAAATAGTATCACGCTTTGCCAAATAATCGTTTACGGTTACCATATGAACCCCCCTTGAAGTTAAAGCGTTTAGGTAAATAGGCAAAGTCGCGGCAAGAGTTTTTCCTTCGCCTGTAAGCATCTGGGCAATTTTCCCCTGATGCAGAGCTATTCCGCCAATAAGCTGAACATCAAAATGCCTTTGCGAAAGAGTTCTCTTTGAAGCTTCCCTCACCATAGCAAAAGCCTCTACTAATATATCATCTAAGTTTTTGCCATTTTTAAACTTTTCTTTAAGCTCTGCGGTTTTCTCCCTAAGTTCGCTGTCTGAAAGTTTTTCCATTTCTGGCTCAAGCTTATTGATTTGGTCGACAATTGGCTGAATTTTTTTTAAATACTTTTTGTTCGGGTCGCCCAAGATTTTAGAAAAAAAAGGCATAATATTTTTAATATCAAAAATTGATTATTAGTTGCAAGTTTATAACAATTAGCATATAAATTTTAGCAGAATTAAAGCAAACTTCAAGCTAAAAGGCAAATTAAACAAAAACCTGCCCTCCTGTTTTCGCTTTTGTTATCGGCATTAAAAGAGGGCAGGCTTTACAAGACTACAACTTTATTTTTTCTTTTTCTTCTTTGCGGTCTTCTTTGCGGTCTTCTTTTTTGTAGTCTTCTTTGCGGTCTTCTTTGCGGTCTTCTTTTTTGTAGTCTTCTTTGCGGTCTTCTTTTTTGCTGAAGACTTTCTCTTTACTGCTGTCATTTTTTTAATGCAAATTAGCTATAAAATTCGACTTTTATAATTGCCAAGGTTGATTTGACCCGAGCAATTTTTTGCGTTGTTTAGCAAATTCTTTATTATATTTTCGCATTATAAAAAAGTTTGTCAAGCAATTTAGGCAAACTGTCGCAGCAATATGATAATGTCATACTTGAGCAATTTAGAAATGTCATAGTTGGGCAATCGTGCTTACCCTTGGCAAGCGCACATCCTGAGCAACTTATTTTTCAGAGATGGAGTCGCTGGGAAAAACCCGAATTCCTAAATCCGAAACCCGAAAAAATACCAAATTCCCAATGACCAAATGTTTTTATTATTGGTCATTGGTCATTTTTCCGTCATTCGTCATTCGGGTTTCGTCATTTACAAACTATTTTGATTGTAATTTGTAATTTGGAATTTGTTTAGAATTTAGAATTTAGAATTTAGAATTTTTACCGCAAGGTATGAAATTTCTAAATTGCCTTGACAGAAATTTAGGCAAACAAAACAAAATGATGTATCTGAAATACAAGCCGCATATATGCAATTTCAAACCTTACTTTAAAATTATAATTTCTTCTTTGAGACTTACCCCGAAATTATTTTTTACTTTTCTTTTGGCAAGCCTAATTAAACGCAAAATATCGCCTGCCTTCGCTCCGCCTAAATTAACAATAAAATTTGCATGCTTTTCTGAAATTTTTGCCCTGCCAATTTGTCTCCCTTTCAAACCGGACTTTTCAATTAAAAATCCTGCCGGAATTATTCCCTTTTCATTGAAGCTTCCAAGCTCCTCAAACTTTCTTACTAAATTTTTATCCCTTATTCTGCCATAAAAATTTTTGAATACGCTTCCCGCAGAATAAGCCTTTAGGGGCTGGGCAGCTAAACGGTATTTTAGGAATTTATTTATCTTTTGCCTAATTTTTTTTCTTTTTTCTTTTTTAAACCTAAGGGAGGCGGAAAGCACAACCATTTTCTCTTTTTCGTTGCCGCCAAGTATGGCTCTTTTAAAAACGCTCGTCCTATAACCAAATAAACAATCTTTATTTGTATATTTAGCTATCCTGACAAAAGACCCAATTTCTAATACTTCAACTTCTTCTATCAAGTCAGCAATAGAACCAGATTGAGCCCCCGCGTTTCCAACAATCGCGCCGCCGAGAGTACCCGGAATTCCGGCAGCCCATTCAAGCCCGCCCAAGCTCTCTTGCTCTGAAATTTTGACCAATTTTGCCAAACTAATTCCTGCTTTGGCAAAAATTCTATTAGACATAACTTTAAAACTGTCATCTCCAAAAACCAAAACTAATCCGTTAAAGCCTTTGTCGGGAACTAATAAATTTGTTCCTTTACCTAAAATAAAAAATGGCAAACCAAATTTTCTGGCAGCCAATATTGCTTTAATTAATTCTTCTATTGTCTTTGCCTCCAAAAAATATTTTGCCCTCCCGCCTACTCTAAAACTGGTATAGTTTTTCAAGGGGACATTCTTCTTGAACCTTCCGCCTGCGATAGATTCAAATACGTTTTCATAGGTTAAACTTTTTTCAAGTTCCAGCTTTTTCATTTTTACAAATGGGCCGGGGGGTACGCCTCCAATAGGTCTTAATAAGTGAGGACCTGCCCCGACCCAATTTAATTTTAGCAAACGGAAAAAATAAAACAAGTAATAAAACAAGTAAAGCAAAAGGCCTCCAATTTCCAGGAGACCTTGTGCCGACCAATTTGGAGTAGCTGTCCATAAAATGGACAACTGGATCCTCACTTATATTGCTATATTAGCAAATTAATAAAAATTTGTCAATAGCCTGTGAGGTCTGATAAACCTTCCCCCTGTCATTGCAAGGCAGCGAAAAATGAAAAACGAAAAATGAAAAACTAAAATGCAAAATTAAAAGAGATTTTGAATTTTTAATCATTAATAATTTTCTTTGAAATAAAAGCCATGGCAGTTATTTCAAAGAAATTAAATTGGATGAAAA
>JAGGTS010000005.1 GCA_021163625.1 bacterium
GATTTTGAATTTTTAATCATTAATAATTTTCTTTGAAATAAAAGCCATGGCAGTTATTTCAAAGAAATTAAATTGGATGAAAAATCAAAAAAAGGGAAATTTAGAATTTGTTTAGAATTTAGAATTTGTTTAGAATTTAGAATTTAGAATTTATGATTTCTACCAATGAGTCCGGGTCTCGTTGATATGTAATTAATTTGTGCAAAGTTCTTGACAAAAAAATTGTTTTCTATATACTAAAAATAGCCATTTAAAAACCCCTAATTACTTTTGTCCCTATGTCCCTAGGACTGTTAATCCTAGGGACTTTTTTTGGGATAAAATAGCATTGACATAGTTCTGTATTTGCTTATAATATTTTTGGTTCATTAAAAAATAAATAAAAGAAAGGAGAGAAAAATGGACGGAAGCATTAACTACGATTTGCATTTTATGATTGAAATCAAAAGTGAAAATACTATTGTGGGGCCATTTGATGGCCAGAAATTTAAAAGAGAGATTACTGATTACCTTAAGACGACAGATGCATTTCCTGTTTGGCCTTGGCCAAAAATGCAGAAACTTGTTAGTTTTGGAAACGGGAAAAAGAACAATAAGGTTATTATCTTTTTTAAATACAAGACAAAAGGGATTGGCAAAGGCATTGATAGTGTTGACCAAACAATTGTGAAGAAAATAACGGCAAAGTATTTTGCCAGCAAAGAACAGGGCATTCATCCGATTGAAGAATTAAAGGAGATAAATTTGGAAGAAATAGAGACGGGCATTTTTTATACCCAGTTCACAATTTAACATTAGCGACATCGCAAACCTTTAATCGCTGCTTTAAAAGCAGCGATTTATTTTACTTTTGATTTGTATTTTTCTTTAAATTGAGTTAAAATATTCATATAGATAGATGTAATTTTGAAAATCATTGGAGATAAACATTTTGGAATAATCTTAAGCAGTTAGATATTCTTTTTTATTTACTTGTTAGTTTCTAAAAATTAAATTAGATTTTGTCTATGATTTTTTCTTACAATTGGTTAAAGGATTATATAAAGGGAAAGGTTCCGAGTCCGAGTGAAATTGCAAAAATTTTTACCAAATACAGCTTTGAAGTTGAAAGCCTAAAAAAAAGAGCAGACGATTGGATTTTTGACATTGACATTTTGCCAAACCGCGCTTCGGACTGTTTGTCTTATATTGGCGTTGCCCGCGAAGCTGTTGCTGTTTTAAAGTTTGAAAAAGGGGCAAAAAATTCTTTAGCTTTGCCAAAAAACAAGCTTAGGGAAAACAAAAAAATAAGAACAAAAGATGTGCTGGAAGTTAAGGTGGAAAACAGCGGAGACTGCCAGCGCTATATGGCAATGGTTGTTTTTGGCGTTAAAGTTGGCAAGTCGCCAAAGGCAATCCAGAAAAAGTTAAAATCTTGCGGCCTTGAACCCATAAACAATATTGTTGATATCACAAATTATGTGATGCTCGAAACAGGCCAGCCCCTTCATGCCTTTGACTTTGATAAAATAGAAACAGCTGAAAAAGGCTTTGAGAAAGAAAGCCGCAAAAAAATCAAGAAAATATTTGTCAGAAGAGCAAGGAAAGGGGAAAAAGTTAAGGCATTGGACCAAAAGACTTACCAGCTTGATGACGGAATTTTAGTGATAGCAGACGCAAAAAAGCCTCTTTGCCTTGCCGGCATTAAAGGGGGCGAAAATAGCGGCATTGATGAAAAAACAAAGAATATAGTTATTGAAGCGGCAAATTTCAACCCGGGCTTGATAAGGCGCGCTTCAAAAAAATTAAAGTTAAAAACAGACGCTTCTTGGCGTTTTGAAAACGGAATTGATCCAAATTTAATTGATTTTGCCCAGAAGCGGGTGCTTTCCCTTATCCAAAAAGAAGCAAAAGGAGATATTCTTTCCGGTCCTGTTGATTTTTATCCAAAAAAAAGGAAGCCAAAAAAAATTATGCTTGATTTAGGCTACCTTAACAGTTTGTTGGGGGTTAAAGTTTCAAAGCAAACGGCTGTAAAAGCTTTAAGGGTTTTGGATTTTATGGTCTCTTTTCCAAAAAACAAAAAAGAAAACAAGCTGTTGGTGACACCGCCGACCAGAAGGCTTGATATTTCCATAGAAGAAGATTTGGTAGAAGAAGTAGCAAGGCTTATCGGTTACCAAAATATACCCTCGGTTATTCCAAAAGAAACGCTGCTTTGCCCAAGCCCAAACGATGAGCTTTTTTGGCAAAGATTTTCTTTGGATGTTTTAAAGGAAATGGGATTTTCCCAAGCTTATAATTATTCTTTCATTGGAGAAAAGGACAAAGAAATTTTCTGCAAAAACAGCAGGGAAATTGTAGAAGTCCAAAATCCAATTAGCTCTTTTAATAAATACTTGAGGCCGAATTTAATTATAAATTTGCTTAAAAATGTCAAAGAAAATTTTAAATATTTTGACCAAGTAAAACTATTTGAAATAGGCAAAATTTTTAAAAAGGAAAAAGGGAAATTTTTTGAAGCAAAAGCGCTTAGCGGAATTTTTTCAAGCAGAAAAATTGATGAGAAAGGCTTTTATTTGTTAAAAGGGTTTGTTGATTCTTTGCTTGAAAAGATGGGCATAAGCGATGTTTGGTATGATGATTGGCAGCCCAGCCCGGAGCAGTCAAGCTCTTATCTTTGGCAGGCAGGGGAGTCCGCGGAGATTAAGTCAGGCGATGAAGAAATAGGTTATTTGGGGGCGATAAACTGGAAGATTTTAAAGGAAATGGGAATTGGCGAAAATGTTTTTGCTTTTGATTTTGATTTTGCAAAACTTGTAAAGCTCTCTTCAGAAGAAAATGAATATAGGCCAATATCAAACTATCCGGCAGCTATTCGCGATTTGGCAGTTTTAGTGCCAAGGGGAGAAAAAGTGGTTAACCTTTTGAATATAATAAATAGAGTTGGAGGAAAGCTTGTTAGGGATGTTGATTTGTTTGACATTTACGTTGGCGAAAATATTCCTTATGGCAGAAAGAATTTTGCTTTCCATATTATTTATCAGGCAAGCGACCATACCCTTTCTTCAAAAGAGGTTGACAGTTTGCATAATAAAATAATTAAAGCTATAGAGAAAAATCCAGAGTATGAGGTAAGAAAACAGTAGGCATCGCGCAAAACGCAATTATCTTTCAGTAAATTAAGCAGTCAACTAATGAAACATAATAATATGATTTCTAAAAAAACGCCAAAAGAGACGCAGAAAAAAAGCGGACAAAAGGGAAAAGAAAAAGAAAAAGAATCTTATACTGCAAAAGACATATATGTGCTTAAAGGGCTTGAACCTGTGCGAAAGAGGCCCGGGATGTACATTGGCTCAACAGGGCAGGATGGATTGCACCATTTAATTTGGGAGTGCGTTGACAACAGTTTGGACGAGGCCATAGCTGGCTATTGCAGGAACATTGAAGTTTATCTTTTGCCGGGCAACAGGATAAAAACTGTTGACGATGGCAGGGGAATACCGGTAGATAAGCATCCCCAAACAAAAAAATCTGCCTTGGAAACGGTTATGACAACTCTTCATGCAGGGGCGAAGTTTGGCGGAAAAGCTTATCAAGTGGCAGGCGGTTTGCACGGCGTCGGGGTTTCTGTGGTTTGCGCCCTGTCTAAATATATGAGGGTGGAGGTTTGCCGCGGTAAAGTGAAGTATAGCCAGGAATATTCAAGGGGCGAGGTGAAAACAAAATTAAAAAAAGAAGGAAGTTGCAGCGGCACTGGAACAACTATTATTTTTGAACCGGACCCGGAAATTTTCAAAAGTGTTGAATTTAGCTTGAAAAAGATATTAAAGCATCTCCGCCAGCAGGCGTATTTGACCCCGAAAACGAATATTACTGTTTATGACGAGCGTAGCCAGCCTTCTTTTTCCTATAGCTTTTATTTTGAAGGCGGATTAAAATCGTATATAAAATATCTCCTTGGCGGAGCAAAGCCGCGCCACCAAAACACTTTTTATGTAAAAGGGGAGAGAGATGGAGTTTTAGTTGAGGTTGCTCTGCAGTACGCAAAGGAAATGGAATGTTTTGAGCAGGGTTTTGCAAATAATATATTTACAGGCGAAGGAGGAATGCATATTACAGGATTTAGAATGGCATTGACGCGGACATTAAATGATTATGCCAGAAAGAACGGCTACCTGAAAGAAAAGGATGAAAATCTTTCAGGCAATGATGTTAGGGAGGGCTTGGTTGCAGTAATTTCAGTAAAAATAAAAGAGCCTCAATTTGAAGGGCAGACAAAGGCTCGCCTTGGAAATCCAGAAGCGAAAGTTGCCGTTGATGCCGTATTTTCCGATGGCTTTAGCAGATTTTTAGATAAAAATCCGCAGGACGCAAAAAGCATTATTGAAAGCTGCCTTTTGTCGGCGCGCGCAAGGAAGGCGGCAAAAGCGGCAAGGACAACAGTTTTAAGGAAAGGGATATTGGAAGGATTATCTTTGCCCGGAAAACTTGCGGACTGCTCCTCAAAAAAGCCGGAAGAATCAGAGCTTTATATTGTTGAAGGGGACAGCGCCGGCGGCAGCGGAAAAATGGGCAGAGACAGGAGGTTTCAGGCAATCCTTCCTTTAAAAGGGAAAATTTTAAATGTGGAACGCGCCAGGCTTGATAGAATTTTATCATCCCAAGAAATTAAGGCTTTGATAATTGCTTTAGGCACGGCTATATCTCAAGACTTTGACATAAAAAAGCTCAGATACCATCGGATAATAATAATGACTGACGCTGATGTTGACGGAGCCCATATAAGGACATTGCTTTTAACTTTGTTTTTCCGTTATTTTAAAGAGGTTATTGAGCGCGGATATCTTTACATTGCTCAGCCTCCTTTGTATAAAATTCAGTTTGGAAAACGGGTAGAATATGCTTATACCGAGGCTGACAAGGAAGAAATAGTGTCTTCTATTGTCGCTCAAAGGAAAACAAGGAAAACGAACGGCCAAGAACCTTCAAGTCCAGAAGGAAAAGAAAAAACTCAGCAAATTTCAATACAAAGATACAAAGGTCTGGGCGAGATGAACCCGCAAGAGCTTTGGGAAACAACAATGAATCCGGAAAACAGAATTCTTTTAAAAGTAACAATTGAAGACGCTCAAGAAGCAGACCATATTTTTGATATTTTGATGGGAAAGGAAGTTTTCCCGAGGAAAAAATTTATCCAAGCTCACGCAAAAAAGGTTAAAAATTTAGATATTTAGTTTTCTTTTTCTATTTAACTTTGAAAGCCTTCCTGATAGGAGCTGTAACTGCTAAAAGTTTTTTAAAACCGTACTGGATTTGTTCTTGACAAAAACTTTGCAAAGTCTATAATCATAAAAGAGCCTGGCATATAGGCTTTTTTTAGAAAAATGGCACAAATTTTGGACAAAATAAAAACTTTCTTTAAAGAAGTAATTTCCCAAGCAAAGAAAATTGACTGGCCAACGCGCGGTGAAGCATTTAAATACACATTAATTGTTATCGGCATTTCAGTTTCTGTCGCGATTTTTCTCGGCAGCCTTGATTATATTTTTATAAGGATTTTGGAGAAATTTACTTTATCTGGTTAATTTTTAATTGATTTTTATCATTTTTTTCTTATTCTTATTATTATTTTTCTTCTTATACTTATCCTTATACTGTTAACACTATTACTATGCCAAAGCAAAAAATACAACAAGGTAGAAATTGGTATGTGCTCCACACTTATCCGGGCGAAGAAGAGGCGGTTGCCCGTAATTTAAGGCAGCGTGTTGAGAATTTGGGCATGGAAGACAAAATATTTAATGTTTTAGTGCCCAAAGAAAAGAAGATAAAAATAAAAGACGGGAAAAGAAAGTCTGTTGAAGAGAGGATTTATCCGGGGTACATTTTTGTAGAAATGATTGTTACGGATGATTCCTGGTATGTGGCGAGAAACACGCCAAGGGTTACCGGTTTTATAGGAGCAGGAACAACACCTATTCCTGTTTCCCCGAAAGAAATGGAAATTTTAAAGGCAAAAACAGACAAGGACGCGGCTCAGTATAAAATTGATATTTCAATAGGTTCATTGGTTAAGATAACAGACGGCCCATTTAAGGGTTTTGAAGGCAAGGTTTCCGAGGTTGACAGCGAGAAGGGCAAGATAAAAGTTTTAGTTGATATTTTTGGCAGGTACACGCCTGTTGAAGTTGACTCTCTTCAAATTAAGAAATTATAATGGAATCAGTAAAATAATATAAAAATAATTTATATGCCAAAAGCAAAAACGATAATAAAACTTCATATTCCTGCCGGCAAAGCAACTCCTGCGCCGCCGATTGGCCCCGTACTTGCCCAACATAGGATAAATATCAATGATTTTTGCCAAAAGTTTAATGACGCGTCCAGGCAGCAGGAAGGGTTTATTATTCCGGTTGAGATTTTTGTTTATGAGGGCGGCTCGTTTGACTTTAAAATTAAAAGCCCGCTTACTTCAGACCTCTTAAAGAAGGCAGCTGGCATAGAAAAAGGCTCTGGCCAGCCAAATAAAAAGAAAGTTGGAAAAATTTCAAAAGAGCAGCTAAAAGAAATTGCATTGAAAAAAATGCCAGACCTTAATACGAACGACATAAACAAGGCAGTAAAAATTATTGAGGGAACAGCAAAAAATATGGGAATCACGGTTGAATAATCTGTATGTTGGCTGGATGCTTTCTGCTTTTGTTTTCTTTTAATTTAAGCTCATAACTTTCATACTCTCATTTAAATTATGCTTTCGGGGGAGCGCAGCAATAGAAATTGCTTTATTGACAAAGGCAATTGTTTTTTTATAATTAACAAGCTATTTTAAAAAAGAATATTAAAAGGAGGATAAAAAATGGCAGAGTTATTGGTAAGAAAAGGGGATTTTAGGATTTTGTCCGATGATGTCGGCAAGCTGGGGCCCAATGGGATGAACGAATTGGTTAAAGAAGCCGCCACCACCTGTTATCAAAGCCGCAAGACAAGCAAAAAAACTCCCGCTGATTTTGTGAAGTTTCTTAGAAGGAACAAGCATTTTTCAATGCTTGAGCATAGCTGGTTTACTTTTTTGGTGAAAATGGCCGATAAGAGCGATTTTTATAAAGTAGGATACAGCTTGCTCGCTTCCAACAGCTTGTTTTGCTTGACAGAAAGAGAAAATGCTTTTGTCGTCTCGGGGAACGCTCGCGTTTTTAATGAAGCATATTTGAAAACAAAGAACAAGATAGTCGGGAATATGCTTTACGCCTTAAACAAGGAGAATCCTGTCATCTTTCCTTATTCGCCAAAGTACGAACATCTATCAGCTATTAGCATAGAGAGAGGCCCGGAAATGATAAGTAAAGATGAAGTAATTGTCCATCGCGCTGTCGCGGTTGAATTCAACAATGTTTCGCGCGGTTTTACCCATGAGGATGTCCGAAGCAGGGGTGGCGACCAAAAAATCGCTTCTTATGCCCAAGAAAGCACACGCTATGTTGATTATTTCAAAGGAGAGCTTAATGTGGATATGTTTCAGATAAAGTTTGTGCCAAACTATACCGGCCCGCAGGAATTTAACAGGGAAATTGAAGTTCTTTTGAGCAACGGAAAGCTCTATCATTGGACGCCGCGGCAGATGGCGGAAATAGAGGAAGCCTTTTACAGGGCATTGCGGAAAAACGGATGGAAACCGGAAGAAGCGCGGCAGTGGCTGCCAATTGGCATAAAAAGCCAGATAGTTCAGACTTATAATTTGAACGAGTGGCGGCATTGGTTTTATTTAAGAACTTCCCTTGCCGCCCATCCCGAGATTAGGGCAGTAGCCTTAAAGCTGTTAAAAGAGTTTCAGAAAAGGATGCCTGGTTTGTTTGATGATTTTGAATGCAGGCAAAGAAAAGACGGGACAGGGTATGCTGTCTACAAGGGAAACTCCAGTTTAATTTAATTTAGAATTTAACTGTCTTGTCCCAACCTGATTTCTATTTGCTCTTTATAGGATTTTTGGCTGTTTAGGCTAAAAATCCTTTTTTATTTTTCTTTAAATAAGATATAATAAGGAGAAAAAGGCAAAAATGCAAAGTAAAAGCAAAACAGAAACAAAAAAAGGCAAGACAAAAGAAGATATTCTTTTTGAAAAAGAATACAGGAATTTAGACAACGAAGTTGTTTTATCTGCCCCGAAAAATGCTTATTTTATTGTTTTAGAGGGGATAGACGGGTCTGGGAAAGGGGCTCAGGTCAGTTTTTTAAAGAAGTTTTTTAAAAGCAGGCGAGCTGGTAAGTTAATAGCGACAAGAGAGCCGACTAAAAGGACGCAAACAGGAAGGGAGATAAATAAAGTTTTGGTTAGGAAAGAAAAAATTTCCCCAAAAAGGCTCCAAGAACTTTTTTGCAAAGACAGGGAATACCACCTGAAACGGACTATAATGCCTGCCCTCAAAAAAGGAAAAGTTGTTGTTTCTGACAGGTATTTTTTTTCAACAATAGCTTATGGTATGGCTGACGGTCTTGATGAATCATATTTATTTGGCCTTAATAAAAATTTTTTACTGCCGGATTTAGTTTTCTTTTTAGACGTAAAACCAGCGGTTAGCCTGAAAAGAGTGGCAAAGCGGGGCAAAGAAAAAAGCATTTTTGAAAAAAAGAGCAAGCTTGAAAAAGTTTACAAAAGCTATAAAATGATATTTAGAAGCCTTAAAAAACGTTTGGATATTTGTTTTATAAACGGCAATAAGCCGATTGGCGAAGTTTCAAAGGAAATAAGAAAAGTTTTGGAAAAAGCCGTTTAATTCTTATTTTTAGGGAAAAAATAAATCAATATGATTAAAGATATCGCCAAAATTATTGACCATACGAACATAAATCCGTCTTCAACAGAAAAAGATATTAAAGAAACCTGCAAGGAAGCTAAAAGATATAATTTTAGGGCGGTTTGTTGCAATCCTGAATATGTAAAACTGGTCAGCAAAGAACTAAAAGGAACAAAAATAAAAACAGTTGTTCTTTGCGACCCTCCAATGGGCCTTAGCCCTCATCTCAAAAGAGTGCAAATGTGCAAAGAGGCGAAAAAGAACGGCGCGGACGAAATTGATATAGTGATGAATATTATTGATATGAAGTACGAAAGGTACGACGATATCCTAAATGATTTAAAAGAGATTGCTAAAATTTTGCCGACAAAAGTAATAATCGGCTCTGGCTATTTGACAGACAAAGAAATAATAAGAGCGTCTGAACTTGTAAAGGAGGCAGGCGCTTTTTGCGTGAAAACAGCAACGGAAAAAGATCCTCTTGAGCACATAGAATTGAAAGAAAAAGCAAGGCATTTAAAGTTGATGAGAAAGGGGGCGCCGGGGCTTAAAATAAAAGCGGCAGGGAAAATTAGGAGCTACCGGGATTTTCTAATGATGGTTGATGCGGGCGCTGATATCATTGGTTCAAGCTCAAGTTTGAATATTATTAAGGGTTATAAAAAGCATAAAGCTTTACATCCTCCAAAAAAACGCACAGGTTCAAAGAAAAAAACAAAAAATGATTCTCTTAAAATAAGATAAAAGCGAACTCTTAAAAGCAGACATAAATTATGTATAAACCAACAATCGGGTTAGAGATTCATGCAGAGCTTAAAACGGCATCAAAAATGTTTTGCTCTTGCAAGAACGATCCGGAAGAGAAAAAACCTAATACAAATGTTTGTCCAGTTTGCCTTGCTCATCCCGGAACTCTGCCAACTATAAACAAAAAGGCGGTTGAAAAAGTTATCAAAACCGCAATGTCTTTGAACTGCAAGATAAACAAAGAAAGTTTTTTTGAGAGGAAAAATTATTTTTATCCAGACCTGCCAAAAGGTTATCAGATTTCCCAATACCTTATGCCCTTGGGCAAAGACGGCTATCTTGATATTGAAGATGAGGACGGCTCAAGGAAAAGAATAAGAATAGAAAGAATTCATTTAGAGGAAGATACAGGTAGTTTGATTCATTCAGGCAAGGGCGATTATTCCTTGGTTGATTATAACAGGGCAGGAGTTCCTTTGATGGAGCTTGTTACAGAGCCGGACATTAAAACTGCTTATCAGGCAAAAGCTTTTGCCTCCGGTTTGCAGATGGTTTTAAGATATCTCGGAGTTTCAGATGCTGATATGGAAAAAGGGGAGATGAGATGCGAGGTCAACATAAGCATGCTAAAAGCCTCAGACGGCGATACCGGAAATGACAAAGCAACTTTTAGGTCAAAAGATGGCATTTCAAACTTAAAATTAGGAACGAAAGTTGAGATTAAAAATTTAAATTCTCTGCGGGCCGTTGAAAGGGCGATTGCCTATGAAATAGAAAGGCAAACAGAGGTTTTAAAAGCAGGGGGCAAGGTTGTGCAGGAAACAAGAGGCTGGGACGACAAAAAGGGCATAACTTTTTCTCAAAGAAAGAAAGAGGAATCCCATGATTACCGTTATTTCCCAGAACCAGACTTATTGCCGTTGGAAATTAGCGATGAGTTTTTGGAAGAGGTAAAAGCTGAAATTCCAGAGCTTCCCTTGCAGAGAAAACAGAGGTTTAAAAAGGAATATTTTCTTCCTGATAAAGAAATAAATCTTTATACAAGCCAGAAGGAATTAGGAGATTATTTTGAGAAAGTTATTTCAGAGCTTTCAGATTGGATAAAGTCAAAAGACTTAAAGCAGGAAGTTAAAACGGCAGAGTTTAAAAAACTGGCAAAGCTTGCTTCAAATTATATTGCAACCGACCTCCAATCTCTTTTGCTTTCAAAAAATATAAATGTTTTAAGCGACAGGTTTTTAATTACGCCGGAAAATTTTGCAGAATTCTTAAGTATGATTTACAA
>JAGGTS010000035.1 GCA_021163625.1 bacterium
ATATGAAGTTTAAAATGAGTAAAACAAGTTTAATACTATCAATAATTCTGGTAGCCATAATAGTTAGCGGGGCAGGCTTATTTTATTATCTTAAATATGGCAAAAAAGTTGATATTAGCAGCTGTTTGTCAAACTGTTTATCGGGTAACCAGACTTTTTCCCCTGAACAAGCAGGCAAAATAGCTATTAGCAATATAAATAAAAATTTTTTAGTTGGACAAAAAGTAACTGCATCGCTTATCAGCGTGCCGACAGAAAGCAAAGAGGTAAGTTGGCTGTATAAAATGAGTTTTAAAATAGGAAATTCTACAGGCTCCGCTTACATAACAAAAGACGGTAAATTTTTGGTTTCTGATATAGTTGATTTAACCAAAGGCCAAAATTCTCCCCAAGCAAACGGAGACAATAGCAGCAGGGAAAATGTTTTAAGCCAGGCGCCAAAGCAAGAAAGGCCGGACATAAAATTATTTGTTATGTCTTACTGCCCATATGGGATTCAGTCAGAAAAAGCGATTTTGCCAGTTTATAATCTTCTAAAGGATAAGGCTGATATTAAAATATATTTTGTTGATTATTCTATGCACGGCAAAAAAGAACTAGACGAGAACCTTAGGCAATACTGCATCCAGAAAGAAGAAAGAGAAAGGTATGCGGATTACCTCTCCTGCTTTGTAGCAAAAGGCGACTATAATAAATGTCTTAACAGCGCTGGCATAAATAAGGAAAAAATTGACAGCTGCATCAAATCCACAGATAATGAATATAAGGTGACAGAAAGCTATAATGACAGAAAAACATGGCTTAACGGCCAGTTTCCGTTATTTGGGATTTATAAAAAGCTTAATGAAAAGTATGCCATACAAGGCTCGCCGACTCTTGTAATAAATGATTCTGTTATTGTTTCGGATAGCGCATACTGCCCAAAGGATGAAGGGATAAAATGCATTGTCGCAAAAGACATCAAACGTTCACCAGAGAGCATAAAGCAACTTATTTGCAGTTCATTTGTTTCGGCGCCAAAAGAGTGCTCGACTAAACTTTCTGAAGAAGTTTCAGCGCCCGGCTTCGGCCAGGATACATCTAATAATGAAAATAGCAACGGACAGTGCAAATAACCAGCAGAAAGGTCAAAAACTAAAAATATCGTGATTCTAAAATGGATAATAAAAAAATAATCAAAGTTTATAGCAGTCCGGCTTGCCCATATTGTTTAGCTTTAAAGAAATTTCTGAAAAAGTATAATTTTGAGTTTGAAGATATTGATGTTTCAAAAGACAAAAAATATATTGATGAACTGATGGAAAAATCAGGACAAATGGGCGTTCCCGTCATTGAAATAAACGGAGAAATTATAGTCGGTTTTGACAGGGAAAAAATTTGTAAAATCTTAGGCATTAAAGAATAATTAAGCCATTTAAAGGTTCCTTTAAAATATATATTTAATATATTTAAAAAATAAAAAATATGAAGATAAAAATTGCTATTAACGGGTTTGGAAGAATAGGCCGGACAGTAACAAGAATTATAACAGAAAAATATTATGATTTATTAGATATAGTGGCTATTAACGATTTGACTGACACAGAAACGCTTGCCCATCTTTTAAAATATGATTCTTCTTACGGCATTTTTAAAAAAGTGGTAAAGGCAAAGGAAAATAAGCTTTTGATTGACGGAACGAGCGAAGGAAAAACTATTGATGTTTTTTCTGAAAAAGACCCTGAAAAGCTGCCATGGAAAGAAATGGCAATTGATGTTGTTTTAGAATGCACTGGCGTATTCCGCGACATTGAAGGCTCAAGAAAACATATTAAGGCGGGAGCAAAAAAAGTAATTATTTCAGCTCCTGCAAAATCAGAGGAAATTCCGACTTATCTGCTCGGCGTTAACCAAGAAAAATATAATCCGGAAAAAGATGATATAGTTTCAATGGGTTCTTGTACTACGAATTGCTTGGCTCCAGTGGCAAAAGTAATCAACAATGGGTTTGGCATCATTAAAGGATTTATGACAACTGTCCATAGCTACACAAACGACCAACGCATCTTAGACCTGCCACATAAAGACTTAAGAAGAGCGAGGGCAGCGGCAATAAACATAATACCCACCACAACGGGAGCCGCTACCACTGTTGAGAAATGCCTTCCAGAGCTTTCGGGAAAACTTGATGGAGTTGCAATTCGAGTGCCAACAGCAACCGTTTCTATAGTAGATTTTACAGCCAAAGTAAGCAAGAAAACCAATCGGGAAGAACTAAATTATTATTTAAAAAAAGAGTCGGGTAAAGAAGAATTTAAGGGAATCTTTGGCGTAGAAGACGCATTATTAGTTTCTTCTGATTACAAGGGCAATTCTTATTCATCAATAGTTGACAGCCATTTGACAATGGCAGATGGAGATTTGGTAAAAGTTTTTTCTTGGTACGACAATGAATATGGATATGCATCAAGATTGGCGGACTTTGCAAAATTTATAGGGGAAAGAATATAACGATTTAAAAATAAAAAATAGGTATCGCGTTGGCAACCTATTTTTTATATTGGCAAAAAAGTGTATAATTTTAATAAGAGCGGTTTCAAAATAAAGCCCTTGCTATAAATTTATAATTTCCTATGGCGCTTTTGAGCTTTAAGAAAACAAAACAATTGCTAAAAAAATATAAAATTGGCATGGTAAAGACAGAAATTGTTGACTCAAAAGAAAAGCTTCTTTTTGCGGCAAAAAAGCTTGGCTTTCCCCTTGCTATAAAAATTTCTTCTCCAAAAATTATTCATAAAACGGAAAAGAAACTCGTGATAACATACATCAAAAATAAAAACGAGCTTTTAAACGGCTTTTACACCTTGATTAAAAACTCAAAAGGATTAGATGAGATTGAGGGGATTTTGGTTCAAAAAATGGCAACGGGAACAGAACTAATATGCGGCGCAAAAAAAGATGATGTATTCGGGCCTGTCATAATGTTCGGCCTTGGAGGAATATTTGTAGAAGTTTTAAAAGACATAAGTTTCAGGATAGCGCCTATTAAAAATAGCGACGCTATGGATATGATAAAAGAAATAAAGGCATATAAAATATTAACTGGATATAGGAACCATCCGGCCGTAAATATCAAAAAAGTTGCAGAAATGCTAAAAAATCTTTCTTTGCTTTCCTTGGAAAACAAAGCAATAAAAGCCATTGATTTTAACCCTGTTTTTGCAGATAAAAATAAAGTAGAAGTTGTTGATGCAAAAATCCTAATTTGATTTATATTATATATGCATTATGTGTTTGCTAACCAAATTGTTAGCAAATCGCCAACAAAATGAATTCGCTTTTTAACCCAAAAGCAATAGCCCTAATAGGAGCAACTGACAGAAAAGGTTCAGTCGGTTTTGGCATTTCAAAAAATCTGCTTGAGGGAAAAGCAAGAAGGAAAATATTTTTTGTCAATCCTTATCAAAAAACGGTTTTAAAAAGAAAGACATATCCTTCAATCCTTTCAATTAAAGAAAAAATTGATTTAGCAATTATAGCTATACCGTCTAACGTAATTTTAGAAACAGTTAAAGAAGTTGCGAAAAAGAAAGTTAACTGGGCAATAATTATTTCTTCTGGTTTTTCAGAAACTGGCAAGGAAGGCAGCGAATTGCAAAAAAAAGTTGCTGCTATTTTAAAAAAAGCAAAAGTTGGTTTAATTGGACCAAATTGCCTTGGAATAATCAGGCCATCTTCAAAGATGAATGCTTCCTTTGCGCCGGCTATGCCGAAAAGCGGTGGAATCGGATTTATTTCTCAATCAGGAGCTTTAATAGATTCGGTTGTTGACCAATCGCTTTTTGAAGGATACGGCTTTTCTTCGCTGATTTCTTATGGAAACGGGGCTGACTTGAATATTTGCGATTTTTTAAAAATTTTAGAAAAAGACAAAGAGACAAAATCTATTGCTTTATATTTAGAATCTATAAAAGAGGGGAGAAAATTTATAGAAATAGCGAAAAAAGTAAATAAGAAAAAACCGATTGTTGTCCTAAAGGGCGGCAAGACAATGGTTGGCAGAAAAGCAGCATCCCTTCACACAGCTAGTTTAGCGGGAAATGAAAAAATATACTCTGCAGCATTTAAACAGGCTGGTATTTTCCAGGTGAATACGATAAGTGAGCTTTTAGCGGTGTCGCTTGGCCTTTCTATGGCAAAGTCTTGTGCAAAAGGAAAAAGTATAGCTATTATAACAAACGGCGGAGCGGCAGGGGTTATAGCGGCCGATTGGGCTGAAAAGCTAAAGCTTTTTCTTGCCCCGTTAGATAAAAAAACGATTAAAAAATTAAAGTCTTCAAAAGTTTTCAGCAAATCAACAAATTTTAGCAATCCCTTGGATATTATCGGAGACGCTTTAACAATCCGTTATAAAAAAGCAATTGACATTTTAATGCAACAAAAAAATATTTATGGTATAATAGTAATCCAGACGCTTCAAATAATGACAGACGTAAAAAAGAATGCAGAAACAATATCCGCGTTGGCAAGAAAATATAAAGAAAAGCCAATCATTTGCTGTTTTATGGGAGGAAAACTTACATTGCCCGGAATAGAAATTTTAAGAAAGAAAAATATTCCCAATTACAACGACCCTTATCTTGCCGTTTTGGCAATGAAGGCCTTAATTAGAAAAAAATGAACTAATCAGCTTTATTTTTGGTTTACGATAAAACAAAGCATAAAAATATTTGTTTTGTGTAAACTAAAATACAAGTAATATTTATGACAAATAAATCTTCAAAGAATATATTATGGTTCAAAGAAATATCTTCTAATGATGTTGAATTAGTAGGCGGAAAAAACGCATCGCTTGGAGAAATGTATTCAAGACTGACAAGAAAAGGGGTAAATATTCCAAACGGATTTGCTTTAACATCAAACGCTTATTGGTATATCCTAAAAGCAAATAATATTGACAAGAAACTTGAGAAAATTTTCAAAAAGTACAACAAAAAAAGCATAAAAAGTTTAGAGGAAACGGGCAAGCTTGCAAGAAATTTAATCCTGAAATCAAGAATCCCAAAGGATTTAGAAAAAGAAATTATAAAAAATTACAGAGAGCTCTCAAAAGAATCTTTTGAGTTTTCTACTGATGTTGCTGTTCGTTCTTCTGGAACAGCAGAGGATTTGGCGAACGCATCTTTCGCCGGGCAACACGAGACCTATCTAAACGTTCACGGAGAAAAAAATCTTATTGCGGCAATAAAGAAATGCATTGCTTCAATGTTTTCCGACAGGGCAATTGCTTACAGTGCTGAAAAAGGCTTTCTCCATATGAAAGTTGCCTTATCTGTTGGAATACAAAAAATGGTCAGAAGTGATTTGGCTTCTTCTGGAGTTATGTTTAGTTTAGATACTGAAACAGGATTTCAAAATGTTGTTTTAATCAATTCAATTTACGGCTTAGGGGAAATGATAGTTAAGGGAAGAATTACTCCTGACGAATTTTTTGTTTTTAAGCCGACTCTTGGAGTGAAATCAAAGTCAAAAGAAGAATATAAGCCGATTATTTTAAAAAATCTTGGTAAGAAAACAAAAAAATATATTTATGGAAAAAATGGAGGCATAAAAGAGGTTTCAGTGCCTTTAAAAAAGCAATTATCTTTTTCGCTTGACGATAATGAGATATTAACTTTAGCAAAATGGGCTTGCATTGCCCAAGACCACTATAAAACGCCACAGGATATGGAATGGGCAAAGGACGGAAAAACTGGCAAGCTTTTTGTTGTCCAATCAAGGCCAGAAACTGTTTATTCCACAAAAAAGCACCAATTTCTAAAAGAATATACAATAAAAGCTAAATCAAAGCCAATTTTAACGGGAATAGCAGTTGGAAACAAAATAGGAACTGGCAAAGTCCATATAATAGAAGATGTTTCAAAAATATCACAATTTAAAAAAGGAGAAGTTTTGGTTACGAAAATGACAGACCCTGATTGGGTGAGTATTTTCCCCCTTGCATCGGCTATTGTCACAGACCAAGGAGGGAAAACTTGCCATGCCGCTATAGTTTCAAGGGAGCTCGGAATTCCCTGTATTGTCGGTACACAGAAAGCAACAAGAATTTTAAAGAACAACCAAGAGATTACTGTTGACTGCACCCAAGGGTTAGATGGAAGGATATGGAAAGGCAAAGTCCCATATAAAGAAAAAAAGTACGATTTAACAAAGATAAAAAAGCCAAAAAAAGTAAAAATTATGGTAAACATAGGCGCTCCTGAAATTGCCTTTAAAACATCATTTTTACCAAATGACGGAGTCGGATTGGCAAGGGAAGAATTTATTATTGCTGAAAAGATAAAAATTCATCCATTGGCGCTGTATCACTTTAACAAAATAAAAGACAAAAAGCTAAAAGAAAAAATTGAAAAACTTACTGTTGAACATAAAGATAAAAAAGAATATTTTATTAAAGAGCTTGCGGAAGGAATCGGACAAATTGCTGCTGCTTTTTGGCCAAATCCAGTAATAGTTAGATTTTCGGATTTTAAAACAAATGAATACGCAAAACTGATTGGAGGACAGCTTTTTGAGCCAAAGGGTGAGAACAATCCAATGCTTGGCTGGAGAGGCGCTTCGCGGTATTATGACAAAAAATTTGAACCCGCCTTTGTGATGGAATGTAAGGCTATCAAAAGAGTAAGAGATGTTTTTGGCTTAAAAAATGTAGAGGTAATGGTGCCTTTCTGCAGGACAGTCCAAGAAGGAGAGAAAGTATTAAAGATAATGGAAAAAGCAGGCTTAAAAAGAGGTAAAGACGGGTTGAAAGTTTATGTTATGTGCGAAATTCCATCAAATGTTATTTTAGCAAAGGAATTCCTAAAAATATTTGACGGATTCAGCATAGGGAGCAATGACCTGACCCAGTTGACATTGGGGATTGACAGGGACTCTGCTTTTCTTCAAAAAATTGGAAATGAAAATAATTTAGCTGTAAAATTGTTAATCAAACAGGCAATTAAAATAACAAAGGAAAAGAACAAGTATTGTGGCATATGCGGACAGGCGCCAAGCGATTTCCCGGATTTTGCAAAATTTATTGCAAAAGAAGGCATTAAAAGCATATCTTTAAATCCTGACACAGTCATTAAAACAATTATAAATTTAAGAAAAATTGGTTTGTAGAGAATCGCTTATCTATTCCTTTTATAACCTTTGCCTTGTAACCTTATATTATGTTTGACATTATAACATTTGGTTCAGCAACCCACGATATTTTTTTAAGGCTGAATAAAAACAGTTATCAAATTGTAAAAAGTAAAACGCGTTTTCAAAGAGAAAGCATTTGTTTTAACTATGGTTCAAAAATATTTATAGAAAAGTTTGATTCTGCAAGCGGAGGCGGCGGAACAAATACAGCAGTTTCCTTTACAAAACAAGGTTTTAGAACGGCATTTTGCGGAAAGGTTGGAAAAGAAAAACTTGGAAGGCATATTATTGAAGAACTAAACGAAGCAGGAGTAGACACCAAATTCGTGAAAGTAGACAAGAAATACAAAACAGCGAACTCAATAGTGCTTTCTTCTGCTGAAAGCGGAGAAAGAACAATTTTCCTTTATAGGGGCGCCTGCCATTTTATGAAAAAATCTGAAATTCCTTTCAACGAAATTAGAAAAACAAAGTGGTTTTACATAGCGCCGTTAAGCGTTAAATCAGCCGCTATTTTCGCCCCCTTAGTAAATTTCGCAAAGAAAAATAAAATTAGATTAGCAGTAAATCCAGGCAATACTCAGTTAAAGCTTGGCGTCAAAAAGCTAAAGCCAATACTCTCAAAAGTAGATATTTTATTTTTAAACCAGGAAGAAGCGTCGTTTTTAACAAAAATAAGCTTAAAGAAGGAGGAAGAAATTATAGAGAAATTGCTTAGTTTGGTAAAAAATGGAATTGTGGTGATAACAAAAGGGAAAGACGGTTCAGTTGTTTCTGACGGCAAAAATATATTTAGGGCAAAAAGTATCCCTGTTTCTGTTTATGAAAAAACCGGCGCTGGAGATGCCTTTGCCTCAGGCTTCTTGGGTGGACTTTTAAGAAAAAATAATATAGAATATGCTATTGCCTTCGGAACAGCAAACGCCACAAGCTGTATTAAAAAAATAGGAGCAAAAAACGGCCTCTTAAAATCAGCTAAAAAAAGTTCTTTGCAAAAACTAAAAGTAAAAAGAAAATCTCTATCAGGCAAACAGATATTTGAAAAATAAAACTGCTTTCCGTAAAATAAAAATATGAAATTAATTATAGAAAAAGAAAAATGCATTGGATGCGGGACATGTTCTACAGTTTGTGAAAAATACTTTGAGCTGAATGAAGACGGAAGGGCGCATATTAAAGGGTCAGTGCTTAATGAAAAAACAGGCAACGAAGAGCTTGAAATTGGAGACAAAGAAGCAGAAGGCTGCATAAAAAAAGCAGTAGAATCTTGTCCTATGCAGTGTATTCATACAATAAAATAAACTGTATCTGTTATTAACTAAACGCAAATAAATTTATGTTTTCATTAGAAGCAACAATTCGTGACAAATCAAAAGACAAAACAAATATCCTAAGAAAAAATGGGTTGATTCCTGCTGTTTTATACGGTCCGGAAATAAAAAATATAAACATTTCAGTTAAACGAGATAATTTTTTGAGAATTTATAAAGAAGCAGGAGAAAGTTCGCTTATTTCTTTAAGCTTGAAAGATAAAGTTTTTCAAGTTTTAATCCATGAAGTTGCTTTTGATCCAGTAAGCGATGAGCTAATCCATGTTGATTTTTACAGCCCTTCTGAAAAAGAGAGGGTAGAAGCAAAAATACCGTTAGTATTTGTTGGTAAAGCCCCTGCTGTTAAAAGCTACGGGGGAATTTTAATAAAGGAAATAAAAGAGATACCAGTTAAGGGTTTCGCAAAAGATTTGCCAAAAGAAATTGTAGTTGATATAAGCAACCTTAAGAAAATTGAAGATAAAATATTAATAAGAGATTTAAATGTTCCAAATAAGATAGAAATTGTAAAAGATAAAAATGATATAGTGGCTTCAATCATTGAACCGGAAGAAGAAGAAATTTCCGAAAAAGAAGAAGCGCCGAGTGAAACAAATACGCCAGAAGGAGAAGAAAAAGCAGATAAAGCCCAAGGGAAATAAGCCAATCAGATAAGGCAAAAATCAAAAAATAATTAGCAATAAAAAATAGCAATATGGTTTTTGGTTTTCCAAAAAAACCTTTGGCAATAATAAGCCTGGTTATTATATTCTCAACAATTATTTTCATAAAACCAGCCCAAAGCTCTGACATTAATCTGTCAGAGTTTTGCCCTTCATTTGCGAAAAACATTGACCAAGAGTGCAGCAAATTAGGTTATACTGCTTGCCACCAGGCATTAAAAAACTGCGAGAAGTATTACCAACAGAAAAACAGCGAATATCAAACAGAAATTAATTCATTAACAAAAAAAGAAAAAAATCTTAAAAACCAAATTTATTATTTGTCTACAAAAATAAAAAATTTAAATTACCAAATTTATAACAGCAATATCGTTATCAAAGACCTTAGCCTACAAATCAAGAATGCCCAAAGTTCAATTGATAATACAAATAAAGAAATTGATAAAACTAAAAGAGAATTGACGAATATTTTAAGATTAAGATATGAAGAGGACAAAAAGTCTCCTATTGAAATATTTTTATCAGAAGATAGCCTTTCAGGGTTTTTTAATGATTTAATGGCGCTTCAATCCCTGAACCTGAAAACTAAAGACTTGCTTGCAAATATTTTAGATTTAAAAACAAATCTGGAGAACCAAAAAGAATCTATGAGTAATGAAAAAGAAAACTTAGAGAGTATAGTTTTAGAAAGAACTCTTCAAATGAAAGAAAGCCAAAGCTTAAAGCAAGAACAAGAGTATATTTTAAAAACCACAAAAGGGAGAGAAGCTCTTTATCAGGAATATTTGAAAGAAATAGAGGAAAAGTCGGCAAAAATAAGAGCAAAGCTCTTTGAACTGGCAGGGGATGTAAAAGCGCCAACTTTTAGTGAGGCTATTGAATTGGCAAATTTGGTCTCAACTCAGGTGAAGATAAGGCCCGCTTTTCTTTTAGCTGTCTTGAGCCAAGAATCAAGGATAGGGCAGAATGTAGGGAAATGTTATGTGACAAACAGAAAAACCGGAGGAGGCATATATAGCAATGGCAATCCTGCGCCGAGAATTATGAACCCAACCAGAGACTTGCCGATATTCCTTTCATTAATGTCAAAACTTGGCTACTCTTTTTCAAAAAAGCCAGTTTCTTGCTGGATAAAAAATTATTATAAAGGAAAGCCTTACGGTTGGGGAGGAGCAATGGGTCCTGCTCAATTTATACCAAGCACATGGAAATTATACGAGGATAAGATAAAAAGCTATACAGGCAAGTCCGTAGCTGACCCTTGGGACATAAAAGATTCATTTTTAGCCGCTGCCCTGTACCTGCACGACCTTGGAGCAAAAACAACCCAAGGAGAATTCCGGGCAGCTTCCAGATATTACGGCGGATCAGTTGCCTACGCAAAAGAAGTAAGCACAAGGGCTTGGTGCATCCAGCAATTTATTGAAAGAGGAATAATGTCACAAAATTGCCAGAAGTTAATCTTCTAAAGGCTGGCGAGAAAATTTAAAATTTGCTCCATCTGTTACCTATATAAAATAAGAGAAGAATTTATTTTAGAAACTTATTTAGTTTGTTTACTATTGCATTAAGGTCGCCGTCTAATATTTTGTCAATGTTATGCCAAGATTTTTTGATCCGGTGGTCAGTAATTCTGTCTTGCGGAAAATTGTAAGTTCTTATTTTCTCTGCGCGTTGCGCTTGCCCAATTTGAGTTTTTCTTTCTTCCCCAATCTTGCTGCTGATTTTATCCTGGCTAATTTTAAACAATTTAGCCTCTAATATAGCCATAGCGGCTTTTTTATTTTCTTCGAGGTTTCTTGATATCTGGGAAGAAACAGCAATATGAGTTGGCATATGGGTAATTCTAATGGCTGTTTGCCGTTTGTTAACATTTTGTCCGCCATGGCCAGAGGATTTAAAGAAATCCATTTTAATATCTGAAGGGTTTATTTTAACCTGCATTTGCTCGGGCTCTTTTAGGACGGCGACTGAAACAGTTGAAGTATGAATTCTATTTCCTTTTTCTGTCTTTGGAACCCTCTGGACGCGGTGAACGCCTCCTTCGTATTGTAATTTTTCAAAAACATCTTTTCCCTTTATTTGAAGAACGATTTGCTTCAACCCGCCAAGCTCTGTTTGGTTTGAATCTAAAACGCGAACTTTCCATCCTTGTCTTTCTGCATATTTTGAATACATTCTAAAAAGGTCATATGCAAAAAGAGCCGCTTCCTCGCCTCCGGCTCCGGCTCTTATTTCAAGTATCACCGAATTGTGCTTAAAGTTGTCCGACATCTCTTTTACCCTCTATTTTCTCTTTGAAGTTTTCTTGGAAAGCTCCTCTTTCTTTTGGAGTTTTTTCTGGAACTTTTCAACCCTGCCTGCAGAATCAATTATTTTTTCCTTGCCTGTATAGAATGGATGGCATTTAAAACAAATTTCTGTTTCTATATGCTTTTTTGTTGAACCAATCTCAAAAACGTTTCCGCAGACGCAGCGAACTTTGGCATTATGGTAATATTGCGGATGAATTCCTTTTTTCATATTTCTATTTTTTTGTATATTGAGCTTGACTAGAAAAATAAATTTTTAAAGCCTTTTTCATTATAGACAGATACTATTGAAAAATCAAGTGGGATGTTGTAATATCTTAAATATATGCAGGAAACAAAAAAATCTTTACAAACAAAGGAAAAAAATGACAGCCAAATAAGCATAAAAGAAATAGTAAACTCTGGCGCTTGTATTGGGCATCAATCTTCAAAATTGCATCCGAGAATGAAGGACTTTGTTTTGGGGATAAAAAATACTATCCATATGATAAATCCGGAGAAAACAGCAGCTTATTTAGAAAAAGCCTTAAAGTTTATATCAGAGATTTCCAGTGAAAAGAAAACTCTTATGCTGGTAAGCACAAAGCCTCCCTTGAAAGAGTTGATTCAAGAAACAGCAGAAGAATGCGGCCTTCCTTATATTAACGAAAAATGGATTGGAGGAATTTTTACAAATTTTAAAATAATAAAAAAAAGAATAGAATATTTTAAGCAGCTCGAGAATTTAGAGAAAGAAAATGGGTTTGCAAAGTACACAAAAAAAGAAAGAATAAAGACCAAAAGAGTCCTTGAAAATTTTAGAAAAAAATTTGAAGGAGTTAAAAATATGGATGATTTGCCTGACGCAGTTTTTATTTGCGACATTACAAAAGATAAGCTTTGCCTGAGAGAATCAAAGGCAAAAGGGATAAAAACAATTGCAATAGTAGACACGAATGCAGACCCAACAACGGTTGATTACCCGATACCGGCAAACGATGATTCAATTCCTTCTGTAAAGTATATATTAGATAAGGTCAAGGATGTAATAAAGAAAGCAAAAAGCAGTAAATAGAATAAAAGCTTTTTACTTATCTTTATTTTCTCCTTTGATATTTATAAATCTATAACTATGGCTGATATTGAACAAATTAAAAAGCTCCGCCAAGAAACAGGCGTATCAATTGCTGAATGCAAAAACGCTTTAGAACAATCAAACGGAGACATTAATCAAGCAAAAAAAATATTAAGAGAGAAAGGGGAAAAAATACTCAAAGGCAGAGAAGGAAAAGAAGCAGGAAAAGGAATCATTTCTTCATACATACATTCTAACGGCCAGATAGGAACGCTTCTTAAATTAAGTTGTGAGTCTGATTTTGTGGCAAAATCTGAAGAATTCAAAAAATTGGCTCATGAAATATGCTTGCATATTGCCGCCTCAAACCCATTATTCCTTAAGCCTGAAGATATTCCGGAAACTTTTTTAGACGGCGAAAGGAAGATTTACCAAAAACAGCTTGAAGGCTCTGGCAAGCCTGAAAAAATAGTTAATCAAATTATAGAAGGAAAGCTTAATAAATACAAAAAAGAGGTTTCTCTGCTGTCGCAGTTATGGGTAAAAGACCAAACAAAAACAATCCAAGATTTAATCAATGAATATATAGCAAAACTCGGAGAAAAAATAGAGATAAAAAATTTCTCAAGGTTTGAGATATAAAAACCCATGGACAAACTAATAATCTTTGCAATAAAAATAATTTTTTATTCAAGCCTGTTTGGAATATTTCTTTTCTTATTTCTAAAAATACCAAAGATAAGAGCGCTGCCATTGCCAGAGCAAAAAATAGGAGAAAAATGGGATGATAAAAATTTTTCTTCCAGTTTTAAGAAAATGGTAAAAAAAATGGAAACCCGCAGGTTATTTTCTAAAAGAAATAAAATCGAGAAAGGAAAACAAACAAATCAGCAATATGAGGAAAAACCAGACTTTTCGGATGACTATTGGGAAAAAATCAAAAATAAATAATATATTTTATCTTGATATAATTTAAAAATTCCGTTTCTGCCGGCATAGCTTAGTGGTAAAGCGGTGGTTTTGTAAACCACGGACGCGGGTTCGATTCCTGCTGCCGGCTCAATATTCTTTAAATACTCCAATTGTTGTGCTTGCCCTTGGTAAGCACATAGTGTTAAATCCCAAATTCTAAATCCTAAATCCTAAACAAATTCTAAATTTCAAATTACAAATCACAAACAAATTAATTACATATCAACGAGACCCGGACTCGTTGGTAGAAATCCTAAATCCTAAATTCTAAACTCTAAGCAAATTCTAAATTACAAATTACAATCAAAATAGTTGTAAATGACGAAACCCGAATGACAAATGACGAAAAAATGACCAATGACTAGAATCCGAATCTCAAATCTCAAATCTCAAAATGACCCTGAAGCAGAACCCTGGAGCAGAACAAGTTTGCTATAGG
>JAGGTS010000012.1 GCA_021163625.1 bacterium
AAAAATATTTTGCCTTAGCTCTTGACGGTAGAAAAAAACAAAGAAAAGCAATTACCTCAAATCCTGGCCATTTGCTGTTTTGCGGGATTTGCGACAAAGAAAAAGAGCGGCTGGTGGTAAAAAGGTTATTTGAAAGTGATATGTGGACGCCTTATGGCATCAGAACTCATTCTACTTTAGAGCCGGACTTTGACCCGAAAAGTTACCATTTAGGCTCGATTTGGCCTCATGACAATTGGATTATTGCCCAAGGCTTGAAGAAGCTGGGTTATAAAAGGGAATATAATTTAATAAAAAAAGCCATTTTGAAGGCATATAAGGAGATTGGCTATGTTCCAGAATTTTATGGTGTTTCTTTAAAAGGGCAAATTATTTTGGAGGGTTTGGAGCTTAAGCCCTGCTATCCCCAAGCCTGGACGGCTGGGGCGGTTTTAAATTTTATCCTTCAGCCTTAAGCTAAAAATTTATAGAGCTTTAAATATTCTTTAGCTGATTTGTGCCAGGAAAAGTCTTTGTTCATTCCATTTGTTTGGATTTTTTGCCAGGCGCTTTTATTTCTGTACAATTCTAAAGCTTTGTTAATTGTTGATAGAAGTTCGTCTGCTTGATATTTTTCAAACAGAAATCCGTCTCTGGAAACTACTAATTTTCCATTTTCCATTTTCCATTTTACATTTTCAACTGTGTCTTTTATCCCTCCTACCGCTCGAGCTACGGGGACAGTGCCGTATTTCATAGCTATTAGCTGTCCTAAGCCGCATGGTTCAAAATAAGAAGGCATTAAAAATATATCTGAACCTGCGTATATTTGATGGGCTAATTTTTCGTTAAATTCAATTTTTGCCCCAAATTTTTCTGGGTATTTGCTTGTCATCTCTTTAAAGAAGTTCTCATAATGAGAGCATCCTTTGCCAAGAAGGACAAATTGAATATTCTCTTTCATCAGTTCAGGAAATATTTTTGTTATTAAGTCTATCCCTTTTTGCTGGGCAAGCCGGGAAACGATTGATAAAAGTGGGACAGACGGATTTTCTCTTTTAAAAAATAGCCTTTGAAGATAAATTTTATTTTCTGCTTTATTCCGCAACTGGCTGGCGGAGTAATTTTTTATTAGATATTTGTCTTTTTCTGGGTCCCAAGTATTTTCATCCAATCCATTGGTAATGCCAAAAAGGCTGTCTTTTCTTTGTTTTAAGTATTTATCCAAGCCAAAACCGAATTCTTCTGCCAAAATTTCTTTGGAATAGTTTGGACTAACAGTGGTTACAATATCTGCGTTTAAAATCCCGAGCTTTAAGCAATTAACTTCATCGGGAAATTCGATTCCTAATAATTGACTTGCTATTTGCTTTGAATATATTCCTTGATGTCCAAGATTATGAATAGTGAGGATAGTTTTAATTTTATTTTGATTGGTCTTTTTTATAAGATAGGGGATAATAGCTGTGTGCCAATCATGGCAATGGAGAATATCAATGTTTAACAAATTACCAACCTCAATAGCCGCTTTAGAGAAAAACAAAAATCGGCCGGCTTCGGCGCTTGTCCCGCCAGAAGAAGCGTCTGTTTCTATATATATCCCTTTTGAGGATAAATACTCCTTATTTTCTATTAAATAAACTGCAATTTCTGTTTGAGGAAGATTTGTTTTCCACAAATTAAAACTTTTTTCTTGACTATCAAAAGTTATTCTAATATTTTTTTGAACTAATATTTTGTTAGTTAATTGAATTGGTTTATAAAATGGAATGACAATTGAAACATCGACCCCTAATTTTTTAAGGGACTTTGGCAAAGAACCAACAACATCGCCGAGCCCTCCTACCTTGACAATAGGAGAGCATTCTGAAGCAATAAATAGAACCTTCATATTGTTTTTTCGATTTCTTCTATTTTGAGAATTAGAGACCTTATTTTTTTGGTAAAGCCAGTTCTGGCATCGTTGTTCATAAATTTCCATCCTTTTTTGGCAAAATAGAAGTAATAATGAATTTGGTCAAGAAAAATTTTAACTAAGAATAGGTGCAGCTTTTCTAAAGTTTTATTTTTATTCAATTTCCTTTGGATACAATAAGCATTTAAGAATGTGTTCTGTAGTTCAGTTGTTTCCTCTTTCTTAAAAGGGATTTTCCAAGCTTCGGCAGGGAACTCAAACGCTCCATATAAGGTAGCGATGTCCATTAAAGCCGGGCCAAATCCGGCTCTATCAAAATCAATGACAGAAATAGTGTTTTTGTTAACAATGATATTGCCCGGATAAAAGTCATCGTGAATTATTATTGAGCTGGTTTGCCATATTTTTTTAAGAAAGCTTAAGCTTGGAATTTTTTTTAGGTCTTGTTTTAAAGAAGGCATTAATATTGGAATTTCTTTTAGCATCTTTTTATATGCGTTTTCTCCCAAGAAAACTGCTTTTCTTATCTTTTGGTTTTTTGGTCTAAGGCTATGTAATTTTGCTATCCATTTTGCTATTTTTTGTAAGCTTAATTTAGCCTGATAAAAATTACCTTCTTGAATGATAGAGGCAAATGGTTTTCCTTGTGCTTCCTGGTAGAGAAGTAAGTTCGCTTTGTCAATGAAGTCAAGAGGTTTTGCTATCAGATACTTGCTTTTGTTGAATCTGCGTTGCCAGAGATATTGCATTACCAAAAACACTGGTTTTCTTGATTCATTTTGTTTTGCGCTGCCTCTGATAACCCTAATATCTCCCGAGTTGAAAAATATTTTGTATTTTACTAAACAAGATTCTTTTGCCCAATCAGGGGATATTTTTTTGATTTTTATTTTTTTAATGTCTTGGCTTTTGATATCTGGAAAATAAAAATTCGATTTTTGCTCGAAAATATCTTTGACAAAAGCCTCGTCAATTGACTTAAAAATATTGTATCTCATATTATATTTTTCTTAGTTCTGGCTGGCCAGATTTTATTTTTTCATATTTTGCCTTATATTTGTCCATTAGTTTCCTTAAGGTGGGATCGGGAATCTCTAGCCGCAAAAGATCGACAGCGTGGGTTGCGTCGTAGATATCGTTTTTTGTTTCTAATTTCCAAATAGCGTCGCGCCATAAAATTGCTCTTTCAAAGTTTTTCTTTTTTGTCGCTTCCCACATTTTCTTTTTCATCATTTCTATAAAGGCATAATATACTTCTGGTTTTCCTTTTTCTAAAGTTCTTTCTTTAAAAGGAATTCTGCTGGACTCTTTGTATTTTTTTGATTTTTCTTCGATTTTTCCGCTTCTTTGCCACCAAAACGCAGTAGAAAGTATTTTTCTATAGTAATCCTCGCCAACTTCTACTTGTCTCTTTGTTACTCCCGGGATTGATTTTAGAGCTCCTAAAACAAGCCAAGCTCCTTTTTCAATCATCTCAATGCTCCACCACGGTTCTCCGGAAGCCCAAAAAAATTGGTCTGAGGCCATTGCTTTGTCTATTTTTTCCTGAATAAACTCAGAATATTTTTTTGTCTTAGCGGTTTTTATTAAATAATTAAGAAATTTCCACTGAAGTTGGTGAACTTTATTTCTTGGATTTTTCCAAGAATAAAACTGGATTCCTTTTTCTATGTCTTCTTTACTAGAAGCCCAAGTGCCTTCTTGGGGGATAATTGCCTTATCAATTTTAAAATAAGTTGGTAATTTAGAGAGAAAAATCTGTTTTGGTTTTTTTATCGTGAGAATTTTAAATAAAACTTTTTCTAGCCCCGGTCGATGATGCCCAAAGGTTTCACCATCCATTGCCGTGCAAAGATACTTATTATCTTTTAAATCTTGTTTTATTAACTCGGCAAATTCTTTTTTTGTTCTGACAATTGCGCTCATAATACAGTTTGAGACCCTCCTTTCCCTAAAGACAGCAATTAAACCTTTAGTTTTTTCAATCGTAAAAAGTTTGTTGGCTATAGGCTTGCCATTTGACCAAGAAATTTCATCTAAGAGAATCATTTTATAACCAAGCTCGGAGACGGCTTGGCCAACTTTTTGACTATAAGCCATCTCTGGTGGGAAAAAGCAAACCGGCTTGTAGCTCTTGCCAAAATACCTTCTATTTGTTTGGTGATTGCTTCTAATTTGACGGGCGATTTCTTGCTTTTTCAAAAAAGGCAATAATGGATGATATTTTGCGCTTTCAGTAAACTCTAACTTGCCTTGGTTGGCAAGGGTTTTTATGTTTTCAATTATATCTTGATGCCCATTTTTTGCTAAAAGCTCAGTTAGAGATCCGTTGATATTTAGGTTTATTTTAATGTCTGGTATATTTAATAAGCCCTTGAATAAAGGTCTGTAGGATTCATTGGCTACCGCATCTAAAATTTCTTTTGATTGTTCATATGGTTGATAGATATGTAAAAAGTTTATCCAATACATAGTTATTTTTTAACTTCCTTAATTATTTGGTAAAACAGTTGAAGATATTCTTGAGCTGACTTTTTCCAAGAAAAATCTATTTTCATCGCTTTTTTAATTAACTTTTTCCATGAGCCTTTAAATTCAAAGCAAGTTTTTGCTCTTACGATTGCTGTATATAAAGCCATTGAATTATATTCCTCAAATAAAAAGCCGTTACCTTTTTCTTTTGATGGATCAAAGTTTTGGATTGTGTCTGCCAATCCTCCTGTTTTCCTGGCTATTGGGATACATCCATATCTCATTGCTTGCATCTGAACTATACCACAGGGCTCAAATTTTGAAGGGAGTAAAACTGCGTCAGCTCCGGCAAATACCAAATGGGGGAGAGAATGGCTAAACTCAAAAAGATAGCCAATTCTTTTGGCAAAAATTTTAGCCTTTTTTTGAATCATTTCTTTATACCTTGATTCTCCATCACCGATAATAGCAAGCTGCAAAGATGGCAAATTTTTGAATAATGAATCGATAATATCTTTTAATAAATCAAATCCTTTTTGCTCTGTCAGGCGGGAAACTATTGCTAACAAAAAGGCGTCTTGGTCTTCAGCTAAACCAAGCCGCTTTTGGAGATAAATTTTACTTTCCGCTTTTTTGTCAATACTTCTTTGGGTGTAATGGACGGGGATATTAGAAGATGTTTGGGGATTATATTTTTGGTAATCAATTCCATTTAATATGCCAAATAGCCTATGTTGCTTTTCTAAAAGTATTTTATCTAATCCTTCCCCAAATTCTGGAGTTAAGATTTCTTTGGCGTAAGTTGGCGAGACAGTAACAATAAAATCACTGTACATTATCCCTCTTAACATCCAATTTAGCTTGGCTAATCTTGGGTTAAATAAATCTGGAATTGACTCTCTGCCAGAATCTTTCTCGCTTTCTTGGGTAAATTTGAAATCGCACATTCCTTGGTACTCTAAATTGTGAATTGTAAAAACAACTGGAAGTTTCGATAAATAAGGATCGGTTTTATAAACAGTTTTAAGGTAATTTGGCAAAAGCCCTGTTTGCCAATCTGAAGCCACAATAATATCTGGCTTCCAGCTTGATTTTTTAAGGAACTCTATTATGCCCCGGCACAAAAGAGCCCACCTTACATGGTCATCGGAATAACCGTAAACATTGGCCCGTTTCTCGTAGTATTCCATATTTTCAAGAAAATAAGTAGTAACGTTTTCTCTATTAGAATATTTTTTTACATTGCAAATTAAATAAGCATATGGTCCTGGCTGGTCGGTGGGGACTTTTAATTTTTCTATCTCTGCTTTTAATTTATACTTTTGGGGATCTATTGTGCCGTATCGTGGTATCATTACCCGGGCATCCTGACCTAACTTTTTTAAAGACAAGGGCAGGGAGCGCATTACATCTCCCAGACCGCCAGCTTTAGCAAAAGGCGCAGCTTCGCTAGCTACAAAAAGAATTTTCAGCTTTTTAGTTGGCGAAATAACTTTATTTGATTCAATAATAGGGATACTACTCATAAGTTTGATTTTAGTTAATTATTGGCCTATAATTATTATAGGCTATCTGTAAAAATTTAAAAGTATTATGAAAAGGGTAGCGGGTATAATTCCTACTTACCTACAACGAGGAGAAGACTATAACCAAGGTAATAAAGGTTTTGAGACATAATCCATATATCTCGGAGACAATAGTTGTTGACGATGGCCCTTTTAATAATACCTCAAAAATAGCTAAAAGTGTAGGGGCAAGAATTATAAGATTAGCAAAAAATCAAGGCAAGGCTCAGGCAATGGCAAGGGGAGTGAAGGTAACCGATGCTTCTATCATTTTTCTCTGAGACGCTGATTTAACTGGGCTTAATAATCGAAATGTTAATGCTTTGCTCGAGCCGGTACTAGCTGGCAAAGTAGATACGACTGTTGGCACAGTTGGCAGAAAAAAATTTAAAAAGTATATTCGTTGGTTTGCTTAAAAAACTGATTCTTCGGCAGCCGGCCAAAGAGTCATAAAAAGAGAATTTTGGGAGACAATCCCGGCGAAATATAAAAAGAAATATTATAATATTATATTGAAAGCGTTTTAACTTGTTTTGCTAAGATAAGGCATTTAAAAACCAAAGTAATTGTTTTGGATGGAGTCCATCATATAATAAAAGAAAAAAATACAGAATTGTTGTAGGGGTAGCAAAAAGGCTTTCAATGATGAGATAGGCTATTTTTATAAACATCTTGCTAAGTATTCGTTATTGTAAAAAAGATTATGGACTCTCCAATTGATGAAATTAAAAATAGGCTTGATATTGTAGAAGTTATTTCAGAGTATATAAAACTTCAAAAAGCAGGAGCAAACTATAAAGCTTTATGTCCTTTTCATAATGATAAAAATCCTTCACTTTTTGTTTCTCCTAGCCGCCAAATGTGGAAGTGTTTTGGGTGCGGAGCGGGTGGTTCGGTTTTTGATTTCGTGATGAAAATAGAAGGAATAGAATTTGGAGATGCTCTGCGCATTTTAGCAAAAAAGGCGGGAGTTGAGCTTAAAAAACAAACAATACAAGATTCGGTTTTGCAAACGAAGCGCCAGCGCCTTTATGAAATTTCTGAAATTGCTTGTAAATTTTTTGAAAGGCAGCTAAATGGAAGTCTTTTGGGCAAAAAGGCAAAAGAATATCTAAAGCAAAGGGGTCTAAAAGAAGAGACCATTAAAAAATGGCGTCTTGGTTTGGCTCCCGATTCTTGGCATGCTCTTTCAGAGTTTCTGATAAGCAGAGGTTATTCGCGCAAGGAGATTGAAGAAGCAGGATTAGCCGTAAAACCCTCGGATGGTTCTGCCTATTCAGAAAAGGGAGTTTATCAGTACAATTATTATGACAGATTCAGGAAAAGGATAATTTTTCCAATTTTTGATTTGAACTCGCAAGTAATTGGCTTTGGCGGAAGAATATTAGATTTTCTATCAGACGGACAGCAGGGCGAGGGCGAGGCGACAGGCCAATCAGCGGTAAAAAAAGCTGCAAAATACATAAATACTCAAAATACCATTCTTTATGATAAAAGTAAGGTTTTGTATGGCCTGAATTTTGCAAAGGTTGAAATTAGGAAAAGAGATTTTGCCATAATTTGTGAAGGCTATATGGACGCTATTTTATCTTGGCAAGCAGGCTTTGAAAATACAGTAGCTTCAAGCGGGACGGCTTTAACTGCTTACCAGTTGAGCATTTTGAAACGTTATACTTCAAATATTTTTACTGCTTTTGATATGGATGTTGCAGGAGATTTTGCAACGAAACGCGGGATAGACCTGGCTCAAAGACAGGGTTTTGAGGTGAAAATTATTACTATGCCAAAAGGTATGGACCCTGCTGACGTTGCCTCTAAAAGTCCTAAAAAATGGGCGGCTCTTATTTCAAAAGCAAAGGATATAAATAGTTATTATTTTGAAAATGCCCTTGCAAAGTTTGATAAAAAAACGCCAGAAGGCAAAAAAGCAATATCGGACGCTGTCCTTCCAAAGATAAAGGAAATTCAGAATAAAATTCTTCAATATCACTGGATAAAAGAGCTTGCGAAAAATCTTAATGTATTAGAAGAATCAATCGTAGAAGAACTTAAAAAAGTAAAATTAAGCGAAAGGCCAAAGATTGAATCAGGCATTAACAAAGAAGATGAGCAAAGCTATCAGAAAGGAGGCAAGGCAAAAAAAACGCGAATTAACATTATAGAAGAGAGAGCTCTTGCCTTAGTTTTTAAGAAGCCAGAAATTTTAAGCTCTATCGCAGATAGGGATATCGCATTGTTGTCGGAACCAATGAGAACAATTTTTATAGCTTTCAAAAAAGAAAAAATTTGGGAAGGCAAAAGGATTAACGATAAATTGGTTGCCAAGCTTGCGAAAAAAGGCGATAAAATAAAAGAAATTTTAGATACGGCAGGATTTACTGCTGAGGTTGAAGAAGAAGCAGACCTTAAAGAGGAGGATGAATTTTTGCTTTGCTTTAAACAAATAGAATCGATTACAACAAAAGAAAAAATGGCGGAAATTTCTGCTGAAATCAAAAAAGCAGAGAAGGAGAATGATTTTGATAAAGCCAAAAAACTGATAGGGGAGCTTGATAAATTGGCAAGAAGCTTTAATAATATTAATAATATTGATGTTAAAAAAGAAAAAAACAATGAGGAAAAAAACAAAAATAAATAAGAAAGGGCAGGCCAAAAAGGCCGCAAAAGCAAGGCAGGCAAAAGCCCCAAAAAAGCAGTCGCCAAAAAAGACAAAGAAAAAAGTTTTGCCGTCAAAGACAGGAAAAAGAAGCAAGGGAATAGAAAAAACGAACAGGAAAGTAAAAAGAGCTAAAAGCCTTTCCAAGAAAGAGACAGCAAAAGATGTTTTGAAAAAGAAGGCAAAAAAGAAAACGAGCGGGGCTAATTTACCTAAGGTTTCTGCGAAAAAAAACAGAACGGGAAAAGTTAAAAGCAAAAAAATAGGCTCTGTGGCTGCTAAATTAACAAAGGCAAAAAAAGCGAAAAAAACGGCAAAAGGAAAAGGGGTAAAGAAAGAGGCAAGAGGAAAGGCAAAAACAAAAAAGCAGCTTGCAAAGAAACAAAAGAGCAGAAAGCCACAATCTAATAGAATAGTCATTAAGCAGGGGAGAAGGAAAATTACTTTGTATAAAAGAAAGGAGGAACCAAAAACTTATCCTAATGAGTTTGAAATTCTTAAAAAGAAAGGAGAGAAAAGGGGTTTTGTTACCGTTGGTGAAGTTCTTTCTTTGTTTCCAAACCCTGAAAAGCAGATACATTTGATTGAGGAGCTCTATGATTTTTTGAGCAGATACGGTATTGATATTTTTGAACGTGAAGAGTTTTTAAAAACAGAACCGAAATCAAAAACCACGAAATTAAGTTTTCAGGCAAAGGTTGACCCTATTCAGATGTATTTAAAAGAGGTTGGCAAATTGCCTCGGATTTCTGCTAGGGAAGAAAAGGAACTTTCAAAAAGGATTGAGCAGGGGGACACAGAGGCAAGAAAAAAACTTATTCAGGCAAATTTAAGACTGGTGGTTTCGATTGCCAAAAAATATATTGGCCGTTCTCCAAACTTAACTTTTCTTGACTTAATTCAAGAAGGAAACTTGGGTCTTTTTAAGGCAGTGGAGAAGTTTGATTGGAGAAAAGGCTATAAATTTTCTACTTACGCAACTTGGTGGATAAGGCAGGCTATCACAAGGGCTTTGGCCGACCAATCTCGGACTATCCGTATACCTGTTCATATGATAGAAACTCTTAGCCGCTACGAAAAAGCGAAAAAACATCTTTTACAAAGCCTTGGCAGGCCTCCTCTTGCCGAAGAAATCGCAAGCGAGATGGGCATAGAAGTTGAGAAGGTTCATCATTTGGCAAAAATAAGGCAAAAAGCGGTATCGCTTGAAACGCCTGTTGGCGACGACGATAAAGATAGTATTTTGGCTGAATTTATCCGCGACGAAAAAACTCCTTCACCATCTCTTGAAGCGGCAAGGAACTTATTACGTAATAGGCTTGAAGAAGTGTCGTCGAGCTTAAGCCCAAGGGAGAAAAAGATTTTAGAAATGAGATTTGGCTTGAAAGGTGGCGTTACTTGTACGCTTGATGAGGTTGGGAAAGAATTTGGAGTGACAAGGGAAAGGATACGCCAAATTCAAGCAAAAGCCTTAGAGAAAATTCGCAAGCTCAAGGATGTGAAAAGGTTGGAGGATTATTAGTAAAATTTATCTGCCAAGCCGCAGAAGCTAAAAATTCACAGATTTTTACCTTATATTTTATATTTTTTGATACTTTTCAAATATGGTTTTATCTGACAGAGACATTAAAAAATTGATAAGAGAAAAGCAATTGGTTTTTTACCCACTTCTTTCAGACGATCAGATAGGGCCTGCTTCTGTTGATTTAAAACTCAATAATGTTTTTAAGACTTTTAACATTGCAAAGCACCATCTTTTAGATGTTAGGAAAGGATTGCCAGAAGGAGATTTTATGGTCACTCATAGGATTAAAAAAGGGGAATATTTTATTTTGCATCCTAATAATTTCGTTTTAGTTAATACCAAAGAATATATCAAAGTGCCCGATAACATAGTTTTAAGGGTTGAAGGCAAAAGCACTTTAGCCCGGATGGGAATTTTAGTTCATACTGCCGGATTTATTGACCCGGGATATGAGGGTACTATTACTTTAGAGGTAAGCAATCAATCAGATATCCCTGTTGCTTTATACCCCGGTATGTATATTTGCCAGGTAGCAGTTGAGAATTTATCTTCTCGGGCAGAAATGCCTTATAATAAACGAAAGAAATCATTATATTCAAAAGCAAAAGAGCCTTTGCCTGCTAAAACAAATAATTTATTTGAAAACAAAAGAAAAATTTGATTTTTTAGCATTTTGTAGTAAAATTAGCTATTATTCCGCGGTAGCTCAATGGTAGAGCGGGTGGCTGTTAACCACTAGGTTGTAGGTTCGAATCCTACCCGCGGAGCA